>JBEBJC010000230.1:0-10499 GCA_040080105.1 Myxococcota bacterium | reverse complement strand
CCCCGGACTGCCACCGGTGGGTGTCCTCGGTCAGCAGCGCCTCCCACATCCGGTCCACCGCCCACCGGTGCCGCTGCATCAGGGCCTTGGTGTCGTCGCCCGCGGGCAGCGGCTCGCCGGAGAACGTGGGCCCGGCGCCCGCCTGGTGGTGGCACCCGCCACACGCGACCCCGACCGCCCCCACCGACCGCGCGAGCGCCATCCGGTCGTTGGCGTGCTCCGCGGTGGTGGCGGCGGCGGCCAGGTCGGCGGCGCGCGGCGCGAGCTCGCTCGGCAGCCCCTCGGTCGCGCCGAGGCCCGCGAGCGTCCGCAGCGCGGTGCGAGCGGCGAGGTCGTCGCCGGCGATCATCGCGTCTTTCGCCGCGTTCGCCGAGTCGTACCGCAGGCGCATGTGCACCTTCGGCGGGGGAGGCGGAGCGGACGGGGGCGGAGAGCTGCACGCGAGCCAACCGGCGACGAACATCGGCGACCTCGGGGGGAGGGGGTTAGACCAGGGCGCTCTCGCGGCCCGAGTCGAGCACGAACAGGCAGGTCGAGCGCGCCCGCGCCACCAGCCGCCGCGCCAGCTCGAAGTCCGGCTCGGGCTGGAGCCCGAACACGTCGAAGTCGGAGTTCGACAGGTCGTCGACCGCCTGCTCGAACGACCCCACGATCCCGAGGCGGACGGTCGAGCTCGGCAGCCGGGCGAGGGTGCACAACGACGCGAGGTACTGCTCGGCCCCGGGCCGGTGCTCGGGCTCGGTGACCACCGTGACCAGCCGCAGCTCGGCCCCCCACCGGCGCGCGAGGCGGTGCCCGAGGAGCAGGGTCAGGTCGAGGTTCCGCCCCTCGTACCCGACCATCGGGTCCCACACCCCCGGCACGCCGCGCACCCACAGGGTGACCGTGCGCTTGCCCCCGATCACCGGCGCATCGGCGGGGGTGCCGATCAGCACCACGCCCACCTGGGTCCGGCGGGCGGCGGCCGCCGCGGCGGCCAGCGTCGGGTCGTCGTCGGGCAGCTGAGGGAGCCGCAGCACCAGCAGGTTCGGGCGGAACGCGGCCAGTCGCAGCGTCTCGAGCGCGAGCGGGACCGCCGCCCGCCGATCGACCGACAGCCAGGTCGCGCTGGCGTGGAGCCCGCGCGCGCGCAGGAGCCCCACCGCCCGCTCGAGGTCGGCGCTCCGGTCGGGCTCGCCGGTGCCCGCCAGCGCCACCGCGCCCTCCGGGGCGGCCAGATCGGTGAGCAGGTCCAACGCCGGCCACAGCTCGTCGACCTGGGCCAGCGGGACGAGCAGGGACGGCTTCCACGCTCGGATCGCGAGTCGGGTGGTGCTGCGGCGGTTCAGCCATTCGGCCGTCGCGGTCAGGATCGCGCTGTGCTCTCGCTCGGTGCGCGCAGGCCCGCGGACGAACCACGAGCCGAGCGAGGCGGTGACCGCGCCCAGCACCAGCGCGGCGAGCGGCCCCACCGCGAGCATCGCGGCGAACGAGCCGACCGCGCCCACCGCCGGCACCCACAGCGGCAGCTGCACGCTCGGGCGGAAGCTGGTCAATCCGAGCGCGAGCTCGATCGCGACCACGCTGCACGCGAGGCCGCCGGCGAGGAGCAGCGACAGGGCCAGGCCGGTGGCGGCCCCGTCGAGTGAGGCGCCGAACAGCCCGATCACCGCGAACGCGAACCCCGCGGTCACGAACTCGGTGCTGCCCGAGCGCTCGAGCCACGGCAGCGCGTCCGACCCGATCTCGCGCAGCACCCGCGCCCCGTCGGCGATCGACGCCACCACCAGGAACAGCGCGCCGGCCGCCACCCCGAGCCGCGCCAGCGCCGGCACCCCCGCGGCGTCCAGGCCGACCCGCTCGTCGGTCATCAGCGAGCCCGGGCTGCCGGCGCGCGACAGCCACATCAGCACCGCGACCTGCACCAGCACCGCGCCCGCCAGGCCCCACCACCGGGGCGCGGTGCGCCGGACCTCCCCCGTGGCCGCCACCGGGTCGGGCGCGGCCCACACCGCGCTCCCCAGCGGCACCGCGCACGCGCGCCGGTGCCCGGAGACGCCCACCCGGCACGCCGGTCCGCCGGGGGCGCTCGGCCCGCCCGCGACCATCGCCACCACCCCGATCCCGACCAGCGCGAGCGCGATCGGCGCCGCGCGCAGCAGCAGCGGGGCCACCTGCCACGCCGCCACCCCGCCCGCCGACACCACGAGCAGCGCGATCATCAGCGCCGAGGGCGTCAGCGTGGACGCGATCGCCGGGACCGCGAGCGCGCCGACCGCCGCCGCGAACGCCCGCGCGAGCCACAGCGGCACCCCGACCGTCACCCCGACGCCGCGCCCGAGTGAGCCACGCACCGAAGAGATCGCGGTGCGGGCGTCGATCCGGGCGGTGCTGGCCACCGCGGCCAGCGCGGCCGCGGTGCACCCGGCGAGCGCGAGGGCGCCGGTCCAGAGCGCGAGCGCCCCGCCCGGGCCCACGTCTCCGACCACCTGGCCGCCGCGGAGCACGAGCAGCGGACCGAGGCCGGACAGCAGCGAAGGGACCACCACCCCGACGAACGAGCCGACCCGCTTGTCCTCAAGCACCGGCTTCCCCGAGCAACAAGCTGGTGAGCAACAGGTATCGCTCCGACGGGTTGTCGATCTCGACCGTGAGCGCGACCGCGGTGGCCGAGACCCGCGGGTCGAGCTTCAGCCACACCCCGGTGGTGGTCAGGTCGGCCAACGACACCGTCACGTCGGCGCGGATCTGGTTCCCCGCCTTCACCCGGATCCGCACCTGGTCCGGCACCGCGTCGGGCCGGGGCGAGCCGAGGTCCGCCGCCCGCACCGTGAGCGCCCCCGCGCCGCGCCGGAGCCCGCGCAGGTCGTACGGGCGAGCCTCTAGGCGGGCCTGGTCACCCGGGTACAGCCACAGCCCACCGTCACAGGTGCGCAGGGGGTCGAGCGCGAGGCGGTAGTCGCGCTCGGTGATGTACGGGTTGGTGTCGTCCGAGGTGGTGAAGAACACCTTCTCCGGCGTGTGGCAGGTGCGCCCGAGGCCCTGCTTCTGCACGTCGTCGCAGCTCTCGTTCGGGTGGGGCAGCGGCGCGCCGTCTTCGAGCACCCGCAGCGGCGAGCACCGGGTGGCGTGCGGCGACAGCAGGGCGGTGGACGCGTCGTTGAGGAACCCGAGCGTCTCGGTCTGGAAGAACAGTAGCTTCGCCCGTCCCTTCGAGAAGGCGCGATCGGTCTTGCCGACCGGGGGAGGGGGGCCCTTGAACCGGACCGCGAGCGGCAGGTGCGCGTACCGCCCCTCGACCAGCCCGACCGTCTTCAGCAGCTCGGCCGTGCGGGTGCCCCCCACGTCGGCGAGCAGCTCGGTCACGATGGTGGTGAACCTCCGGGCGCCCTCGGCGTTCATGTGGTCGGGGTTCTGGAAGTGGGTCACGTCCATCTCGACCGCGCGCAGGTCGAGGAACGTGCCGCCGTACTGGTCCATCACGTCGTACACCGCGGCCTCCTGCGCCTCGGGCACGATGTCGCCCACCTCTTCGGGCATGATCGGGGACATCGGCGGACGTAGGTACACGAGGTGCCCGTCGTTCTGCTGCACGAGCTTCGCGATCTCGGCCAGGAACGAGTCCTGCGGCATCGGCAGGGTGCTCGGGTCGAACGGCAGCAGGTCCTTCTGGTTCTGGGTGTTCATGATCGGCATCGCGTTGCTGTGCAGCCGCATGTCGACCCGGCTCGCGTCGAACACCCGCTCGAGCGACTTCTCGATCAGCCCGGGCTTGGTCTCCCCGGGCGGGCGCAGCGCGAGCAGGTCGACCATCCAGTTTCGGACGCCGACCAGCGCCATGTCGCGCATCTTCCCGCGGTTCTCGCGCACCCGCTCCAGGTAGTAGAACCGGTTGCCGAGCTTCGCGTCGATCACCGGCTCGTGTTCGGTGAGCTGGACCGACAGGTTCAGGTGGGACGCCTCGGAGCGCGGGGTGAGGGCCAGCAGCGACTGGAGGTCGGACAGGATCAGCACGATCCGCGGCTGGTGGCCGTTCGCGTAGATCCGGTTCTTGACCATCGCGTACCAGTGCGCCGCCATGCTGTTCGGGATCGAGAACTTCTGCACCTTGTTCGGCGGGATCCCGAGGCCGTCGGCCAGGAGCTGCAGGTTCAGGTCGGTGTTCGACAGCGAGTTGCCGAGGATCACCACCTCGGGCTCGAACTTGTCGAGCTTGTTCTCGATCATCTCGGCCACGCCGACCTTCACCACCCGGCCGTTCAGCGTCTTGCCGGCGTTGCGGATCTCGCGGGCGTCGCTGAACGAGCGGAACTTCTCGAGGCCCGCGATCGAGCCCGCGACCACGAGGATCGGCACGATCACCGCGAGCGCGAGCCGGAACGCCCGGAAGCGTCGCGCCCTGCGCTCCGCCGAACGATCGATGTCCGCACCACTGTCCACGCCGCCTTCTCCTGGAACCTGTCCCGTCTAACCCGGGGCTCCCGCCGCGCAGGACCCGGGCCCGGCGGTTAGAGGTCGGGCCGGAGACGAGGTGAGCGCGTATCGGTGGGCAGCAGCAGGGCTCGTCGTCGCCGTCGCGGCGATCGGAGGCGCGGTCGCGTGGCGCGGAGCGGGGCCAGCAGAGGCGCCGCCGAACGTGGTCGTCGTGTTGTGGGACACGGTCCGCGCCGACCGCGCCAGCCTGTACGGGTACCCCCGCCCGACCACCCCCGGGCTCGAGCAGCTCGCGGCCGAGTCGGTGGTGTACGAGCGCGCGATGTCGCCCGGGATGTGGACCGTCCCGTCCCACGGCAGCCTGTTCACCGGCCTGTCCACCTCGTCCCACGGGGCGAAGGTCGGCTGGCTGTGGCTCGACGGCAAGTACCAGACGTTGGCCGAGACGCTCGGTGACGCAGGGTTCGCGACCTTCGCGTGGTCGAGCAACCCGTACCTGTCCGAGCAGACCAACCTGCTCCAGGGCTTCGACACCACCGCGTTCTCGTGGCGCGCGCCCGACGCCGAGGCTTGCGCCGCGACCACCCACGGCAAGCTCCTCCCCGAGGATCGGAGCGTCGAGATCGCGCCCGGGTGGGCGGGTCGGACCGAGGGGTGGCCGACCCACCTCACCGCGTTCAAGGACTGTGGCCCACACGCCGCCGAGCGGTTCCTCGGGTGGGTCGACCAGCAGCAGCAGCCGTTCTTCGCGTACATCAACCTGCTCGAGGCCCACCACCCGCGGGTCCCGTCGGCCGATGCGCGGGCGGCGGTCGCCGATCCGGCCACGGTCGCCACCGCGCTCGCCACCGACGGCTCGCTGTTCCGGATCATGTCGGCGATGGAGGGCCGGGCGTCGTTCACCGAGGCGGAGCTCGGCGCGATGGGCGCGACCTACGACGCGACGTTGTGGGACCTCGACCGGGTCACCACCGCGATCGTCGACGGGCTGCGCCAGCGCGGCGTGCTCGACCACACGATCGTGGTCGTCACGAGTGACCACGGCGAGAACCTCGGCGAGCGCGGGATGTTCGACCACCGGTGGGACCTGCACCAGACCCTGGTGCACGTGCCGCTGGTGATCCGGTACCCGCCGGCGCTCGCCCCCGCGCGGGTGTCGGAGCCGGTGTCGACCGTCGGGCTGTACGGCACGGTGCTCGCGCTCGCCGGGGTCGACCCGCCCGACCTCGGGTACCCCCTGCCGCGGATCGGCGCCGGGCCGGTCGCGAGTGAGCTCGAGGCCCCCACCCCGCGGCTGGCCGAGATCCGGTCTGCGTACCCCGACCTCGACCCGGAGCGGTGGAAGACCCGGTACCAGGCGTGGTTCGACGGGCCGTGGAAGCTGCTGCGGCGCAGCGACGGCGGGGCCCAGCTGTTCGACTTGGCGGCCGACCCGGGGGAGCACACCGACCGGGTGGGCGAGCGCCCCGAGGTCGCCGGTCCGCTGCGCGAGGCGCTGGTCGGGTGGGACCGCGCCCGACCGAAGTACGACCCGCGCGGGCGCACCGCCGACGATCGGCCCGGCAACCCGCTGAAGGCGGACCCGGCGCTCGCCCACCAGCTGCAGCAGCTCGGGTACGCGACCCCCGACGACGAGGAGGAGCAGTGAAGCGGTGGATCGCCGTCACGGCGGTGGTGGCGCTCGCGGCGGGCGCGGTGGCGATCGGCTGGTCGACCGTCGGTCGCCCGCGCCGGCCGAACGTGCTGGTGATCTTGTGGGACACGACCCGCGCCGACCACCTGTCGGTGTACGGGTACCGGCGGCCCACCACCCCGCAGCTCGACGCGTTCGCCGCCGAGGGCGCGGTGTTCGAGCGGGCCTCCAGCCCGGGGATCTGGACGCTGCCGTCCCACGCCTCGCTGTTCACCGGGCTCGCCCCGGAGAGCCACGGCGCGAACGAGCGGTGGATGTGGCTCGACGACCGGTTCCTCACCGTGGCCGAGCACTTCGGCGCGAACGGGTACGCCACGTTCACGATGGCCGCGAACACCCTGCTTTGTGACGAGACGAACCTGGTGCAGGGCTTCGACGTGCAGCTCAACACGTTCCGCGGGAAGGTGTCGAAGGCGGCAAAGGCCGCGACCCACCGCAAGGTGTTGCCGAACGACTCGAGCAACGAGCTCGCGCCGAACTGGCGCCCGCCGTCCCACGGGGCGCACAACGCCGAGTGGGCGCGCGCCGCGTACAAGGAGGCGGCGCCGATCGTCACCCAGGCGTTGGTCGAGTGGATCGACCGCCGGAAGACCCAGGACAAGCCGTTCTTCGCGTTCCTGAACCTGATGGAGGCCCACACCCCGCGGGTCCCGTCGATGGAGTCACGGCGGCGGGTGCTGGCCGACGATCCCGAGCTGATCGACCTGGGGCTGCAGACCGACGCGGGTCACATCAACCTGCACTTCTACAACTTCGGCAAGGTCGAGTACACCGACCGCCAGCTGGAGGCGATCACCGGGGTGTACGACGCGGCGCTCGGAGACCTCGACCTGGCCACCGGCGCGCTGTTCGACGCGCTCGACCAGCGCGGGGTGCTCGACGACACGATCGTGGTGTTCACCAGCGACCACGGGGAGAACCTCGGGGACCACCACCTGTTCAACCACCGGTTCGCGCTGTGGGACTCGCTGGTCCACGTGCCGTTGATCGTGCGCGGCCCGGGCGTGCCGGTCGGGCGGTTCGATCGCCCGGTGTCGACGCTCGACCTGTTCGCCACCGTGTCGCGGCTGGCGGGGTTGCCGCGCCCGCCGGGGATCTCGGACCACGACTGGTTCGACGGGCCGGCGGCCCCGGCGGTGACCCACCTCGCGCCCCCGCTGTCGCGCGAGATCACCACGGTGAAGAACGTGTACCCCGACGTGGCGCTCGAGCCGTGGATGAAGAGCGGCCACGCGGTGGTCGAGGACGGCGCGAAGCTGGTGCGCCTGTCCGACGGCACCCGCGCGCTGTACGACCTGCGCGCGGACCCGGGCGAGCTGTCCCCGCTCGACGACCCGGCGCGGGCCGACGCGCTCGACCGGCAGATCGACGCGTGGCTCGGCCGGTGGCCGCCGTACGACGAGGCGGCCCGCGGGCCGAACGACCAGCCGAACCACGTGCGCGCGTCGCAGGAGGACCTGCGGTCCGAGCTCGAGGCCCTGGGCTACACCGTCGACGACGACGAACCGCCCGAGCCTACGACCGAGGCACCGGCCCCGCCGCCTGCACCAGCTGAAGGTGCTCGCTGACCGGCACGCCCGGCACGACCACCACCGGCGAAACCGAGTTGTCGAGCCACCCCGCCCCTTTCGCTTCGATCGAGTACAACCCGGAGGGGAGGTCGGCGAACCGGAACGAGCCGTCGGGCGCGGTGGTGCGGGTCTCGAGCCACGGCGCGGTGGCCGAGCGCAGGGTCACGCACACGTTCGGCAAGCCGAGCCCGCTCGGGAGCCCCGTGACCACCCCTTCGATCGAGCCGGGCCGCGCGGCCGGGCTCGCCGACGACGGCGAGGCGACGAGCGCGCCCCACAGCAATGGCCACATGGTCCCCCCCGCCCTAGGTAGTGTACGAATCTGGACACCGACGTTGACGTCCGGAAGGACCTCGTGACAAAACGTGACGAGATCGTCACCCACACGGGCCGTCGAACGTGGCCATCACGGTGGTGGTGACCACCGACGGCTGCTCGTCGTCCAGCGCCCGGATCGACCCCTCCACCAGCAGCGGGCGACCGACCACCGCGCACAGGGCCGCCCGGTTCTGCTGCGACCCCGAGCCGTCGCCGATCCGCGCCTCTCCCGACGCCCACCCGGCGTGGTCGCCCTCGTCCCAGTCCGCCAACATCACGTTGAACTCGTGCAGCTCGGCGATCGGCTCGCCGGTCTCCGCGTCGGACACCACCGCCCCCATCACCACGTCGGGGGAGGGGGCCTCGCCGAACACCCCGATCAGCGCGTGGAACCCGCCCTGCCCCCCTTGGACGAACGTGGCGGACTCGAGCTCCTCACACGCCGCGTCGGTCAGCCCGAGGGCGCGGATCGGCAGCGCCGGTGTCGCGGGCCCGCTCGGGTCGCCCTCCGGCGCCTCGGCGCACGCCACCGCCGCGAGCCACGTCCATCGGATCATCGGAGACCTCCGCTCGGCAGTGCGCGCGGGGCCCCGGAAGGATCACTCGCACTGGCCCCACGGGTCGGTGAACGCGCCCACCACCTCGACCGAGGCGGACGCCGTCGCGTCGGACACCAGCGACCGGACCGTGCCCTCGACCGTGAACGGCTGGCCCGGCGCGCTGCACACCCGGTCGGTCCGCTCGGGCTCGGTCCCCTCGACCCGCAGATCGGCCACCGCGCAGCCGATCGGCAGCGCGTCGCTCCAGCCGGTCATCGCGACGTTGTACCCCGAGCGCTCCGCCACCGGCTCGCCCGCCCGGTCGAGCACCCGCAGCGTCAGCTCCACCTCGGCCTCCGGGGTGCGCGCCCAGACCCCGACACTCACGTAGTAGCCGCCCGCTGGCGCCGGCTCGAACGCGGCGGCGGTCAACGTGTCGCACGCGCCGTCGGTGAGCTCGAGCACACACGCCGGGTCGAACGGCTCGGGCAGGGTGGGCTCCACCCGCGCGACACACCCGAGCCAGCTCCACATCTCGCCCCCGCGCCGGGTAGTGCTCGGCGCCGGGGCGATGGATCACAGGTCGATCGGGTACCCGCGGACGATCGACGTCGGGAACACGTTCTGGCACCGCGCCGACAGCGTCCACTCGGGCGTCTGGGCGCCGTCGGCGGCGAACTCTCCCACCACCCCCGCTCCCGCGCACGTCACCACCCAGTCGCCGTTCGGGAGCTCGCGCACAGCACCTTGGGTCGGGCAGTTCGTGCCGAGGTCGATCGCGTGGTCCAGGGTGAGCGTGTGGGCCGCCTCGTCCACCACGAACCGGGCCGCGCGGGTCGTGCCCGCCTCGCCGAGCCCGTTGTCGAGCAGCAACATTCGCCCCTCGGGGTCGAGGTGCACGTCGTGCTGGCCCGAGAACTCGGGGTCGTCGCCCACCAGGGTGAAGTCCGAGTACGGCCAGATCACCGAGGTGTCGCTCCCCACCGCGGTCCACAGCAGCTCGCCGAACCCGGCGGTCCCGGGTCCACCGCTGATCTTCACCACCGCGTGCAGGTGACGGAGGGAGGCCCACACGTCGCCCGCGTCGTCGACCCACACCGAGTTCGCGTGGCTGAAGTCCACCGCGTCCGGGAACCAGTTGCCCCAGTACGTCTCGGCCATCCACGGGGAGAACCCGTACGGCCACAGGTCCTCGGTGGTCCAGGTGTCGAGCGTGACCCCCGACGCGTCGAGCGCGAGCACGTCGTCGACGATCGTGGGCTGGCCGAGCTTGTCGACGAGGCGCGCGCCCAACACCCAGATCACGCCGTCCTTCTCGAACAGGTCGTGGTGCAGGAGCGGCTCGAACCCGACGCCGATCTCACTCGTCATCCGCACGTTGCCCACCAGGTCGAACTCGGCGAGGGTCGACTTGCCGAGCTCGGCCAGCACGGTGTGCTCGTCGATGAACGCGAGCGCGTTGAGCGGCGCCTCCACCCCGACGAGCGAGACCACGTCCTCGTACCACACGACCCGCCCGAACCGGTCCACCATCAGGGCCCACCCCGGCGTACACGAGCCGACGGTGAACATCACCGCGTCGACGTCGACCAGGTCGGGGTCGGGGGCGGTGGCCACGAACTGGTTCGCCAGCAGCTCGGGGGGCACGCCCCCGGTCCACACGCTGCCGGCCGCGGACTCACCGGTCTGCGGGTTGGTCGCGACCCAGGTGTACCGGGTGGCCGGGGCGAGGCCCCACGCCACCAGCTCGTGGGTGGTCGCCGCGTCGGCGAGCTCGAACACCCGCACCGGATCCGACGGGTTGCCCACGAACTCGATCCGCGCCCCGCCCGGCTCCGCCCACGACAGGGTGCACTGCACCCGCAGGCTGTTCGTGGCCGACAGCGCGCACTCCGACGCCGCGGTGTGGGTCGGATCGGTGTCGATCGGGTCGGTGGGGGTGCCCGTATGGCCCGTCTCCGGGGG
>JBEBJC010001292.1:0-2216 GCA_040080105.1 Myxococcota bacterium | reverse complement strand
CCGGGCGGTCAGCCGCAGGGTGTACGGGATCCGGTGCGGGCTGTCCGCCGCCGACCACGTCTCGTCGGCGGAGATCCACGTGGCGTGCTCGGTCCCGGGCCCGGTCGGCGCGGGGCAGTCGCCGCCGGCGAGCAGCTGGTCCGGGGTGACCTCGGCCACGTCCACGTCGGAGTCCCGCGGGTCCGGCACACAAGCGAACAGCCAAGGGAGCAACGACATCGCGACCTCCACGCCACCCGTACCCGCGACCGATGCACGCGGTGTACCAAACCGTACCAGCGCCGTCGTCAGGTCGGCTCGAGGTCGGGCGGTGGCGGGTGGCGGACCGGCGCCATAAGCTGGCCGCTTCGGGTTGGAGTGGTGATGGAGACCGTGTGGTCGCGGATGATGGCAGCGCGGCGGGTGATGGCGTCCACGTTCGGGGTCAAGGTGATCCCGTGGTTCGCAGGCTTGGGTTGGTTCAACCTCCGGATCGCCGTGTCGATCGGGATGGCGCTCGACCCGTTGTTCTTCCCCCGCCTGCGGCGGACCACGGTGAAGGCACCGATCGTGATGGTGGGCCAGCCCCGTAGCGGGACCACGTTCCTGCAGCGGTTCCTGTGTGACCAGAAGTACGGCGCCGGGCTCGAGGTGTGGCGGATGTTGTACGCCTCCCTGCTGATGCAGTGGTTCCTCAAGCCGTTCCTGCCGATCCTCGAGGCGGTCGCGCCGACCCGGTTCCACAAGACGAAGGCGCACGACACCGACCTCACCTCGGTCGAGACCGACGACGCGGGCGTGCTGCTGCGCAACTTCGACGGGTTCTTCCTGTACGGGTTCTTCCTCGCGTTCGACGAGGAAGACCACGAGAAGCAGTTCACCCCCGAGCACCGCGACACGAGCGCGCGCGACTTCGAGTGGCTCGACAACCTGTGGCGGCGGAGCATCGTGGCGCACGACCACGAGACCGTGATCGCGAAGGTGTTCTCGCTCTCGACCCGGCTGCCGCAGTTCCTCGAGAAGCACCCCGACGCCCGGATCCTGTACATGGCGCGCGACCCGATGGCGACGATCCCGTCGGGGATGAGCCTGGTCAGCGGCGTGCTCGAGAACGCGTTCGGGTTCTGGTCGCTGCCGCCCGAGACGAAGACCCGGTGGTTCAAGCGGCTGTACACGGGCCTCGTGCAGCTGCACCTGCGGTTCGTCGAAGACTGGACCAGCGGCAAGATCCCCAAGGACAAGGTGTTCATCGTCCGGTACGACCGGATGATGAGCGACTTCGACGGCCTGATGGACGACATGCACAAGTTCCTCGGCGTGACCCCCACCCCCGAGCAGGCGAAGGCGATCGCCGACCAGGCGGCCACCCAGCGCGCGTACAAGTCGGAGCACGGGTACGCCCTCGCGAAGTTCGAGCTCGACGAGGAAGCGATCCGGCGCGACTGCGCGCCGTTCTACGAGGCGTTCCTCCAGCCGCTGCCCGGCCAGAGTCAGGCCGCCGGCCACTGAGGAAGGTCGATCCCCCCACCTCGGGGGTGGGGGCAGATCCGCAGGACTCACCGCAGCCCGACGATCTTCCCGTCGCGCACGTCGATGTCGAGCGCGTTCGGCCGGGCCGGTAGCCCCGGCATCCGCATGATGTCGCCGAGCAGCACCACCAGGAACCCGGCGCCCGCGTTGATCCGGACCTCTTGGATCGTCACGGTGAACCCGGTCGGCCGGCCGCGCAGCGCCGGGTCGTCCGACAGCGACGACTGAGTCTTGGCGATGCACACCGGCAGCTGGTGTAGCCCGAGGCGCCGGATCCGCTGCAGATCGCTCTTCGCGCGCTTGGTGAGCACCACCCCGTCGGCGCCGTACATCGCCTTCGCCACCGCCTCGACCTTCGCCGGCACCGGGTCGGTGAGCTCGTACAGGTGCTTCAGCGGCGTGACCGGCTCCGCCGCCGCGTCCACCACCAGCGCCGCGAGGTCCGCGCACCCGGGCCCGCCCGTACCGAACGGATCACACCGGGCGGCGGTGACCCCCTGCGCGCGGCACCACGCCTCGATCACCTGCAGCTCGGCCTCGTCGTCCCCCGCGCGCAGGTTGATCGCGACCACCGGCTTCTTCCCGAACTTGCCCACGTTCTCCACGTGTTTGCCGAGGTTCGCCAGGCCGCGCTCGACCGCGCCCGGATCGACCACCCCGAGCTCCCCTCCCCCGTGCCACCGCGCGCGCGCTGCGGTGGCCACCAA
>JBEBJC010000229.1:0-10513 GCA_040080105.1 Myxococcota bacterium | reverse complement strand
CCCTCTCCCCCGATGCGGGGGAGAGGGGGAAAGGCTGGTATCACCCTGGCTTTGTCCTGCCTGGCCCTGTCCGGCCCCCTCTCCCCTCAGGGGAGAGGGTCGGGGTGAGGGGCCTGGGGCCTGGAGGACCGACCGTAACGGCCGACTACTCCGGGACCCCGCCGTCGAGGTACGTGTCGACGTTCTCGGCCTGGTTCCCCATCGCGTTCACCGCGTTGTTCACCGCGAACGTGTCGGGGACCTCCATCCCGAGCACCTCGAAGTCGACCCAGAACGCCTCGACCCGCCGCGCGGTGTTGCCGGTCTCGTACATGATCACGAACGAGTACTGCTGGTACACGGTGAGGTTCAGCGCCGAGCCCTCGAACTCGACCGTGTCGGGGTTCAGCTGGCGGATCATCACCGCGCGCGGCAGGTCGGGGTCGTTCACCCACCGGTAGCTGTTGGTGTACGTCCGGGCCGCGTCGCCGACCACGTCCACGTGGGTCTTCTCGTACACCGTCTGGTCGAGCCGGTCGCACTCCCCGGACAGGAAGCACTGCCGATCGGTGCTGTCCTTGATCTCGAACTCGAGGAAGTTGTCGAACAGCTCGTCCTTGTTCTCGGCCGAGATCGGGTCGAGCACCTCGTCGAGCGAGTGGGTGTACTCGACCACCCCCATCGCGCCGATGATGTCGGTCACGTCCGGCGCGTCGACCCCGGCGGCCTCGAGGTCGGCCGCGGTGAGGCTGTCGACGCGGTACCCGCCGTTCATCTCGTCGTAGTGGGCCTCGACCTCGGGGAGGAGCGACGCCTCGGTCGCCTCGAGGAACCGATCGGCCTCGTCGAAGTTCACCAGGCCGTACACCATCAGCGCCTCGAGGTTGTCGGGCGCGTCGGCGACCTTACAACCGGTGAGGGCGAGCATCACAGCGATCAAGGTACCCCTCCCACCGTCCGAGGATAGCCGGGACGGAACGTGGATGCATGGAGTTGCGGATGGAACCGGTGGTGGTGCTGTTCGACCTCGACGGGACGGTGCTCGACACCGAGGCGCTGATCCTCGGCTCGTGGCGGCACGTGCGCGACACGTTCGGGCTCGACGCGACCGACGACGTGTTCCGCGCCGGGATGGGCCGCCCACTGCACGAGGTGCTCGCGCCGTTCGTGGCGCCGGGGCGCACGGCCGACCAGCTGGTCGAGGTGTACCGGGCGCACAACCACGCGCACCACGACGAGCTGGCGCGCCCGTTCCCCGGGATCCCCGAGGTGTTCGACGCGCTGCGGGCCGAGGGGGTGAAGCTCGGGATCGTGACGAGCAAGCTCCGGTGGCTGGCCGCGCGCGGCCTCGAGATCAACCACCTCGTGGTCGACGTGCTGGTGGGCCCGGCGGACGCGGCTCGCCCGAAGCCGCACCCCGATCCGGTGTGGCTCGCGCTGCAGTTGCTGGGCGCCGAGCCGGCCCACGCGGTGATGGTCGGGGACTCCCCCCACGACATCGAGGCCGGGCGGGCGGCCGGCGTGTCCACCGCCGCGGTGAGCTGGGGGATGTTCCCCGCCGAGACGCTGCGCGCGGCCGCGCCCGATCGGTGGCTCGACCGGGTGGACCAGCTCGCCGGGCTCGGCCGGGCACGTCACTCCGGCGCCAGGACCACGTCGACGGTGACCATGTCGCCGCGCTCGACCCCGACCTGACCTTCGCCGCTGTACACGACGGTGCCGCCCACGTCGCGGCCGAGCAGCAGCAGCACGTAGTCGCCCGCCTCCACGTCCTCGAGCGTGAGCATCGCGGAGTCACACGGGACCGTCATCGACGCCTGCAGCGTGTCGTCGGCGTCGAACAGGTTCGCGTCCACGTCCTGCACGCCGTTGCTCGAGCACAGCGCCCCGTTGTCGAACCGCCAGGTGGCGGAGATCGTCGCGGGCAACGCCGACAGGACCACGGTGGGCGCGGCGTAGGTCTGGCCGCCGACCACGGTCACGGTCCCGCCGTCGCCGCCGTACCGGGCCACCCCGCCGGCGTCGAGCCCGGCGAGGGACAACGTGTACGTGCCGGCCGGGGCCGACATCGTGGCGCCGCCGTCGGCACACGCGAACGAGTCGACGAACCCGCCGAGGTCGACCTGAACCGTGTCGACCTCCGAACCTTCACACCCGGTCGAGCCCACCTGCCAGGTGAGCTGGATCTCCCCGTCGGTCTGGAACACCCCGGTGTCGTCGGACCCCTTGTACACCACACACCCGGTCGCCATCGCGAGCACCACCGTTCCGACCCACGCGCGCATCTTTCCTCCAATCTCTGGGACGATCCCGTTCCCCAATGACGACACCGGGGGCTGGTCGATTCGCTACCGCCCGCGCGACAACCGCGACGAACCGCACGTGCTGACGATCCTACCCGACGATCACGCGATCGGCTGGACCTGGAAACACGACGGCCCGAGGAGATCGCTCTCCCCGGGCCGTGATCCCCCGGCGCGAGCCGAGGACCGAGTCAGACGCTCACTTCCCGAAGCGGAAGGTCGAGAACTCGGTGTCCATCCGGGCGTCCTGGCCGGTGGTGAACAGGAACATACAGGAGTCGTCGCTGTAGTCCATGTAGTTCTCGACCGGGTCGAGGCCGGCCGCCGGGCAGGTGTCGCGCACCGGGCACCCGAACGCCGCCTTCTTCTCCTTGTTCGTGTCGGCCACGAAGTCGCCGTTCTTGGTGCACTTGCCCTCGAACGTGTGGTACAGGCCCATCCAGTGCCCGACCTCGTGCACGAACGTGTCGCCCTCGTCGTACGGGAACGCCGCGCCGCCGGGGATCGAGTCGAACAGGATCACGACGCCGTCATCGAGCGGATCGGCGGCGTAGCTCGACGGGAACGTGGCCCAGCCGAGGAGGCCCGCGCCCGGGTTCGCGAAGTACACGTTGAGGTCGTCGGCCGACCCGTCGCGCAGCGCGGCCTTCGCCGCGGCCTCGTCGGCCCCGCCCGGGGTCATGTCGGCCCAGTTCGCGCTCACGGTCCAGTCGATGCCGGCCTGCACGAACGACCACCCGGTGGTGGCGTACGCGTCGTTCAGCACGGTCATCTGGTCGTCGACCTCGGCCTGGGTCAGGTTGCCGACCACGCCGTCGTGGATCACGTGCACGTACACGTTGATCACGCCGCCGGTGACCACCGCGCGGGGCAGGCCCATCGCGGCCTTCTCGCGCTCCATCTGCTCGACCTGGTCGTACGACAACTCGTTGCCGCAGCGACGGCCGCTCTCGACGAACGCCTCCTGGTTCTCGTACACCTGGCCGTTCAGCTCGAACGGCGCGTTCTCGTCGGTCTCACAGCCAACCAGTGCAAACAGAGGAACGATCCCAACCCAGCTGCGCATCGACTTCACCTCGGTGGAGTTGCGGCGAAAACCTAGCACGCACCCTCCCGACTTGCGGGAAAAACCTGCGTGACGGCTTCAGACCCGACGTCATCACCCGACCGTGGCCGGACGCCCGCGCCTGATACAAACCGAAACCGACGCGAGGATGTTCGGGCGGCGGTGTAGGATGCGGACCGCCACACCGACCGGAGGTCCGCCGTGACCAGGATGTTCCTCGCTCCTGTGTTGCTGTCAGCCGTCGCCTGCCAGGAGTACTCGTACTCGAGCCACCGCCCGGCGAAGTCGGGACCGGTGGCCGACGCCGGTCCCGACCGGGAGGCCCAGCCGCTCGACACCGTGCAGCTCGACGGGTCGAAGTCGTACGACGGCAGCGGGCGCGAGATCGTCGCGTTCGAGTGGACGCTGGTGTCGGGGCCGGACGGATCGACCGCGACGCTCGACGAGCCGGCGGCGAAGCGCCCCGAGCTGTTCGTGGATCTCGCCGGGCAGTACGTGTTCGAGCTCACCGTGCAGAACGACGCCGGCAGCTGGGACAAGACGCCGGACGAAGTGGTGATCGAGGCGGTCCCGCTCGACGGGTTCTACGTCGAGATGTCGTGGGACGCCCCCACCGACCTCGACCTGCACCTGCTGCGGTCGAACGCGGCGGTGTTCAGCGCGGGGGACTGCTCGTACTGCAACCAGCACCCGAGCTGGGGCGAGGCCGGCCGCGCCGACGACCCGAGCCTCGACTGGGACGTGGTCGAGGGGTTCGGCCCCGAGACGATCACCATCGACGACCCGGCCGACGACGTGTACCTCGTCGGCGTGCACTACTTCGGCGAGAACGGGCTCGATCGCTGCGTCGGCGGGTGCGCCCCGTCCGAGGCCACGCTGAACGTGTACGTGTCCGGCGCGCTCGCCGCGAGCTTCACCCGCACCCTGACCGACCAGGGCGACCTGTGGGAGGCCGCCGAGATCCACTGGCCGTCGGGCGAGATCGTCGAGACCGACGACCTCGGGCACACCGACAAGTCCGAGTGTGACTGATCAGCGGTTCTTGGCCTTGCCGCCCTTGCCCGCCTTGCCCGTGCGCTCGCCGCCCTCGTCTTCGCCGCCCTCGACCGCGCCGCCCTCGGGCAGACACGCGGACACGCCCGCGACCTCGCCACACTTCGAGTTCGGGCACTCGATCTCGGCCCAGGTGTTCCCCGCGCCGCAGACCTGAAGCTTGTCGCCGTCGCACTTGGTGGTGCCGACGGTGCAGTCGCCCGCGGCGGGCGTGAGCGCGTCGGGCACGCAGGTCGCGACGCCGGAAATCTCGCCGCACTTCCCGGCCGGACAGGCGAACTCGGTCCAGCTGGCGTCGATGCCGCAGGTCATCAGCTTGTCGCCTTCACACTTCGTGGTGCCGGCGGTGCAAGCGCCGCCCGTGCCCATGCCTTCCATGCCCGAGCACGCGAGGCCGAAGCCCAACACCGTCAGGCCGAACGCGACCATCCCCAGGTTCCGAACCTTCACGAAGACCTCCCGGCCCGCGGCTATCCAGGTTGGCGCGCGGGTGCAGCCCCCGTCGGCCGCCCGGCGGAGGGCAGGGCGGCCGGTGCGTGCTACAACGCCGGAAATTCGGCCCTGCCGTCCGAGTTACAAACTGCATTACAGGTTGGCGCGAGCTTCGCCGAAAACGGTTATGAACCGGTTCACTGGAGGGCGAACACCGCCCCGGTCGCGCCGTAGGTGCCAATCGCCGTCGGCCGCCCCACGACCAACTCGTCGACGCCGTCACCGTCGAGGTCCGAGGCTCCGACCGTGCCGTCGACCGCCACGTAGTGGCCCGGGGTCGAGATCGTGGCCGACGCCACGTCGTCGATCGCCCACACCCCGGCCGACAGCGGCGTGGGCACGACGAACAGCTCCCCCACGAGCGAGCTGGTGACGAGCTCGGCCGCGCCGTCGCCGTCCAGATCGGGGACCACGTCGACCGAGTACCCGAGGAACTGGGACACCGACCCGTCGACCCGGATCGGGGCGTTCGCCACCGTGTCCGCGTTGGTGACCGGACCGGTCCACACGAACACCGCCCCCGACTGGTACGCCGCGCCGCTGTAGTTCGACCCCCCGGCGACCAGATCGTCGAGCCCGTCACCGTCGAGGTCACCCGCCGCGGTCACCTGCCCGAGGGACATCCCGGGCGCGCCGTCGAGGTACACGTCGGCGCCCGAGCGCCCGGAGGTCACCGACCCGGCGTACGGCGGCCGGAACAGGGAGATCCCGCCGTCGTTGTTGTTCGAGCTCGGGTGCCCGAACACGAGCTCGGGCAGGCCGTCACCGTCGAAGTCGCCGTGGACCACGTCGGCGATCGGCTCGCCCGGGATGAACGACGCCGCCGCGGTGACCGACGCGTTCACCGTAGGGGCGAACGGACCGGCCAGCAGGTACGCCGCCGCGGTGTTCGCCGCGGCCTCGTACGGGCCGACGAGCAGCTCCAGGACTCCATCGTCGTCCACGTCGAGGCCAGCGGCGTACCCGAGGGTGCCCGACGACAGGCCGCTGGTGACCGCGACGGTCGCCGAGGTCGTGTCGAGCTGGCCGGACACCCCGCCCGACCACAGGAACACCATCCCGGCGTTCGACTGGACGGCGCCGTTGTACGGGGCGGCCACCGCGAGGTCGGGGAGCCCGTCGCCGGTGACGTCGCCGACCGCGCCCACCCAAGCGCCGAGCTGCTCGACCGCGGTGGTGGCGGCGAGCGTCGCGATCGCGTCGTCGGTGGTGGCGCCGGGCGCCCAGGGGCCCTCGAACAGGTACACCTTGCCCCGCTCGACGCCGCCGACCGGGGTGTCGTGCGGCGCCCCGACCGCCAGCTCGGCGAGCCCGTCGCCGTCGAGGTCGCCCACCCCCGCGACCCACAGCCCGAACGACCCGGCCTGGCCGGTGTGCAGGATCGACGGTCCCTGCTCCAGGGTGAATGCGTCGACCAGGGCGTCGCAGTCGTCGTCGACGCCGTTCCCGACCACCTCCCCTGCCCCGGGGAACACGCTCGGGTCGAGGTCGCCGCAGTCGTCGCCGCCGCTCTCCTCACTCGGGTACCCGTCGCGGTCCACGTCGGTGCCGTCGAGCGCGTCGCAGTTCTGGTCGATCCCGTCGCCGACCACGTCGGACGCGGACGGGCTCACGTTCGGATCGGCGTCGTCGCAGTCCTGCGGGGTGGTCCACCCGTCGCGGTCGCCGTCCGGGGGATCCGAGCCGTCGCAGTCCTGGTCGATCCCGTCGCCGGGGATCTCGGGCGCGCCGAGGTACCGGCTCGCGTCGGCGTCGTCGCAGTCGTCGGGCAGCCCGACGTGGTTCGCCGGCGCGGCGCACGCCCGGGCGGGGGTGGCGGGGTCGCCCGCGCCGTCGCCGTCGAGGTCGGCGTACCACACGGGCGCGGCCACCCCGGCGTCGGCGTCGTCCGCGAGGGAGTCGCAGTCCTCGTCGCCGCCGCCGCTGGTCTCGGTCGCGCTCGGGTGCCCCCCCGGGGCGCCGTCGTCGCAGTCGGTGCCGTCGGCGACCGCGCCCGCCGGCGCCGCGCACCCGAGCGTGGCGGTGCCCGGATCCCCCCATCCGTCGCCGTCGAGGTCGGTGAACCAGGTGGCCGCGTCGACCGCGTCCGCGCCGTCGATCACCAGGTCGCAGTCGTCGTCGAACCCGTTGCACCGCTCGGGCTCGCCCGGGTTGACCACCGCGAGCGCGTCGTCGCAGTCGGTGTCGTCGAGCACCCACCGCGGATCGGGGCCGGAGCAGCCCTCCGCGGTCTGCGCGGGGTCGCCGAACCCGTCGCCGTCGTCGTCGAGGAACCACGCGGCGTACCCCTCGGCCGCCGGGTCGTCGACCGCCAGATCGCAGTCGTCGTCGAACCCGTTGCACCGCTCGGTCGCGCCCGGGTGGACCACGCCGGAGCCGTCGTCGCAGTCGCCGCCCGCCGCCGCGTACCCGGCCGGGGGCTCACACGCGCGCAGGGTGTCGCCGTCGAGCCCGTAGCCGTCGGCGTCGGCGTCGCGGAAGTACGGGGTCGACCCGTCGCCGTCGTCGACGACCCCCGAGCAGTCGTCGTCGACGCCGTTACACGGGTCCTCGCGGTCGGGGTTCACCGTGGCGGTCCCGTCGTCGCAGTCGTCGCCGCCCGAGCCGAGGTTCGCGTGGCCGTCGCCGTCGGCGTCGACCCCGTCCTCCAGGTCGCAGTCCTGGTCGACCCGGTCACCGACCCAGTCGACCGCCCCGGGGTGGATCGCGGCGTCGCCGTCGTTGCAATCCCCCGCGTCGGCAGCGAAGCCGTCTCCGTCTGCATCTCCGCCGCCACAGCCGATCAACGCCATCGCCACGAGCCGGGACATCGGACCTCCGCCGAGGCGGAGTGTACACCGACGTTGCCCGAAAGGCTAGCGACGCACCCGCCGCCGGACCTTCTCCAACACCGCGTGGACCTCGTCGATCCGGAGCGCGAGCGCGGCGAGCAGGTACACCCCTCCGGCCGCGCCGAACCCGCCGGCGAACACCACCCAGTTCAGCGGGTTCTTCGGCCCGTCTTGCCACTGGCCCAGCGGGACCGCGGCGAGCAGCACCGCGCCGAGCGGGACGGAGGCCGCCACCGTCTTCGCCAGCGGCAGCACCAGGCCCCCGAGGCCAACCTTCTCGCGCAGCTGCCACCACAGCAGCGCGAAGTACGCCGCGAGCTGCAGCCCGATCGACAGCGACAGCGCGCCGACCAGGCCGTGCAAGCCGAACCGCGGGGTCAGCGTCCAGCCGAGGGCGGCGGTGAGGCCGACCCCGAGGGCGCCCACCACCAGCAGCGTGCCGCGCTGCTCGAGCGCGAAGTACACCTTCTTCACGATGTTGATGCCGGCCACCCCGAGCACGAACGGCGACAGGAACTTCAGCGCCGAGGCGGTGAGCTGCACGTCTTCCCAGCGGTACTTCCCGACGCGGAACACCATCGCGGTGACCGGGGTGCCGTAGCACAGCAGCACCACCGCCGCGGGCACCAGCAGGAACGCGGCGAGGCGCAGCGCGCGGGCGAGCTCGACCCGGAACTGGTCCCAGCTCTGGGTCGACACCGACGCGCTGATGTTCGGCAGCAGCGCGCTGCCGATCGCGACCGCGATCATCCCCTGGGCCAGGTCGGTGAGCTGGGTGGAGTTGCGGTAGATCGTGAGCGAGCCGGCGGGCAGCGAGGTCGCGAGCTGCTGCAGCACCAGCAGGTTGACCTGGGCGAACAGGCCGATCGCGATCACCTTCGACATCTCGCGCGCGATCGCGCGGACCCGGGGCGAGCGGAAGTCGAGCGAGACCGACAGCCGCCCCCAGTACGACCACACCGCCGGCACGTTGAGCGCGACCTCGGCGACCCCGCCGACGATCGTGCCCAGGACCAGCGCGTACACCGGCCGGTCGAACCACTGGCCGAGGGCCACCGCGCCGACGATCACCCCGATGCTGACCAGCGCCGGCCCGAACTTCGGGACGAAGAAGTGGCCGCGGTAGTTCAGCAGCCCCTCGAAGTAGCTGACGGCGCTGAACAGGGCGACCATCGGGAACATGAACCGGGTCATCCCGACCGCGAGCTGCAGCCGATCGGGCTCGTCGGACCACGCGGGCGCGAACGCGAGCACGAGCCACTGAGCGCCCGCGATCCCTGCCGCCACCAGCACCACGTTGGCGAGCAGCAGCGCGCCGAACGCCGCCGCCCCGAGGCGCCGGAGCTCGTCGACCCCGCCGTCGGCCTCGGCCTTGGCGAGCGCGGGGATCATCGCCCCGGTGAGGCCTTCGTCGGCGACGAACCTGCGGAACACGTTGGGGATGGTCCACGCGAGGTTGAACGCGTCGCTGGTCTCGCCGACCCCGAGGAACCCGGTGACGGCGGCCTCCCGGAACACCCCGAACACCCGGGACAGCCCGGTGGCGAGCGCGCTGGACAAGAAAGCCTGGACGAAGTTCACCCGTCGACCCGGGGCCTCGGCGGTCATGGGACTCCTGGCGAGAGCCTACACCCGCTCCGGGCCGCGCGGGTTCCGCGCGGTGATACCCGGACGGGGGGTGTCGGTTGGGCCGGAGCGTCGAGGCGGAGTGGCGCGAGCGGCTCGACCGGTGGTCGGCGGGGATCCCGCTCGACCAGGCGCTGCACCAGGTCGCGGTCGACGAGGGGAGTGACGCGCCGTTCTCGGTGGTCGACCAGGGCCTCGACGCGCTCGCTGCCGGGGTCGTCGCGGCGCGAGACCCGCTCGAGCAGCTGCGGAACGTGGTGCGTCACCTGTTCGACGGGCTCGGGTTCCGCGGCGACCGGGAGTCGTACGACGCGCCGGAGAACAGCCGGATCGACCGGGTGCTCGAGCGGCGCCGCGGCCTGCCGATCACGTTGTCGGCGGTGGTGCTGGAGGTGGGTCGCCGGCGCGGGTTGGCGCTGGTCGGCGTCGGGTTCCCAGGCCACTTCCTGGTCGGCACGGCCGGTGAGCCCCGCCTGTTCGTCGACCCGTTCGACCAGGGGCGGATCCGGCGGCGGAGCGAGCTCGCGCACGACCTGCGCGCCCGGTTCGGCGACCTCGACGACGCGCAGATCGCGCACGCGCTCGCGCCCACCTCGACCCACGACCTGCTGGTGCGGGTGTCGGGCAACCTGCTGGGCTCGTGGACCCGACGGTCGAACCTGGCGGCGGCCTTGCCGAACGCCGACCGACGGGTGGCGCTGCGCCCCGACGTGCCGGAGTTCCGCCGCGACCGCGGGCTGGTGCGCGCGGAGCTCGGGCTGGGGGAGGAAGCAGCGTTCGACCTCGGCAGCTACCTGGCGGAGCGGCCCGACGCGCCCGACGCGGCCGCGATCCGGTGGCGGATCGCGGTGGCGGCGCACGCCGGCGCGGTCACCCGCCCCCCAGCTGGTGCCTGAGCTCGTACTGGCGGACGCAGTCGCCGACCTCGTCGCGCACGATGGTGCAGCCGAGGTCGCCGAGGGTGAGGATGCAGCTGCCCCAGTCTTCGCGGGTCGCCTGGGGCCGGGTGGTGAGGGTGTACCGCGCCTGCTGCTTCGGATCGGCGACCGCGGGGCCGACGAACGACAGCCCGAGCGGCCACCGGCTCCAGTCGACCACGGTGGGCTCGGCGGAGGTGTCGACCCGGTGGGTGGGGGCCGGGGTCTGCGCGGACGGCGGCAGCT
>JBEBJC010001291.1:0-2218 GCA_040080105.1 Myxococcota bacterium | reverse complement strand
CCGTACCCTGCGAGCCCCGTCCCGAGGACCGCGCCCGCTGCGCCCGCCGAGGCCGCGCCGCCCGCGGTGAGCGCCGCCCCTGCGTCGAGCGCCCCGGCCGACGACATCGCGAACCCTCCGTGTTGGCCCCACAGCCCGAGCACGTCGCCGACTGCCCCGGCGCCGCTGATCACCCGTTCGAGGAGCGTCTTGTCGCCGTCGAACGCGTCGATCACCCCGTTCGCGAGGCCGAACGTGCTGCCCATCGCCCCGAACACCCCCGGCAGGCCGGCCACGTCGCTCTCGGGCATCAGGGAGGTGGCGGTCGAGAGCGCGCCCGAGGCCGCCGACAGGAACGGGAACGGCGTCTCCGGCGCCTCGTCCGCGCCGGGTCCGCCGGCGTACCCCCCCGCGAGATCCCCCGCGAGGCCCAGGACTTCGCCGTACCGTCCCGGCGCGAACTCCGAGGCGAGACCGGCCGACGTGGAGAAGCCGTCCGCCAGGTCTGCTGCGGTGGGCCGCTTGGCATGCTTTCGCTGTTGCATCCGACCTCCTGCCCGCGAGGGTATCGACGGGCAGTGTTCGGACTTGTGCGAAGTTCTTCGTTTGCCTGGAGAGAGTCGAGGTTCGAGGTCTGTTGTCGGCGAACGGACCTCGGTGCTCCCCCTTACCCGGACTTCCCGTCGTGTACGGGGGCAGAGAGCTGCGCGAAGAAGTCGTTGCCTTTGTCGTCGACCACGATGAACGCCGGGAAGTCGACCACGTCGATCTTCCACACCGCCTCCATCCCGAGCTCCGCCATGTCGAGCACCTCGACCTTGCGGATGTTGTCCGACGCCAGCACCGCCGCCGGCCCGCCGATCGAGCCCAGGTAGAACCCGCCGTGTTTCTTGCACGCCGCGGTGACCGCCGGGCTGCGGTTGCCCTTCGCGAGCATCACCATCGAGCAGCCGCGCTCTTGGAACGCGTCGACGTACGGGTCCATCCGGGCCGCGGTGGTGGGTCCGAACGAGCCCGAGGCCATGCCGTCCGGCGTCTTCGCCGGCCCCGCGTAGTACACCGGGTGGCGGGCGAACCAGTCCGGCAGGGGCTCACCGCGGTCGAGCCGCTCCTTGAGCTTGGCGTGGGCGATGTCGCGCGCCACCACCAGGGTGCCGGTGAGCGAGACCCGGGTCTTGATCGGGTGCTGCGCCAGCTGGGCGCGGATCTCGGCCATCGGGCGGTCGAGGTTCACCTGGACCACCTCGCCTCCGAGCTTGCTCGGGTCGATGTCGGGGAAGTACCGGACCGGGTCGGTCTCGAGCTGCTCGAGGAACACGCCGTCGGCGGTGATCTTGCCGAGGATCTGGCGGTCGGCCGAGCACGAGACCCCGATCCCGATCGGGCACGACGCGCCGTGTCGCGGCAGCCGGATCACCCGCACGTCGTGGCAGAAGTACTTGCCGCCGAACTGGGCGCCGATGCCGATCGTGCGGGTGAGCGCGAGGACTTCCTGCTCGAGCTCGGGGTCGCGGATCGCGTGCCCCAGGGGGGAGCCGCGGGTGGGGAGCTCGTCGAGGTACCGGCAGCTCGCGAGCTTGACCGCCTTGAGGTTCGCCTCGGCCGAGGTGCCGCCGATCACGATCGCGAGGTGGTACGGCGGGCAGGCCGCGGTGCCGAGCTTGACGAGGTTCAGCTCGAGGAACTTCCGGAACGCCGCGGGGTTGAGGACGGCCTTGGTCTCTTGGAACAGGAACGTCTTGTTCGCCGACCCGCCGCCCTTGGCGACGAACAGGAAGTGGTACTCGTCGCCCTGGGTGGCGTACAGCTCGATCTGGGCGGGGAGGTTGGTCTTGGTGTTGACCTCCTCCCAGGTGGTGATCGGCGCGAGCTGGGAGTAGCGCAGGTTGGTGGTGGTGAACGTGTCGAGCACGCCGGCGGACAGCGCCTGCTCGTCGTCACCTTCGGTGAACACGTGCTGGCCCTTCTTCCCGACGACGATCGCGGTGCCGGTGTCCTGGCACGAGGGCAGGACCATCGCGGAGGAGACGACGGCGTTCTTGAGCAGGGTGTAGGCGACGAACCGGTCGTTGGGGGAGGCCTCGGGGTCGTCGAAGATGGTGCGGAGCTGCTGGAGGTGCCCGGGCCGGAACAGGTGCTCGATGTCGCGGAACGCGGCGGCGGACAGGGCGCGCAGCGCGGCGTCGGGCACCTGCAGGACGCGCTTGCCCGAGAAGGTGGTGGTGGTGACGCCCTCGAC
>JBEBJC010001290.1:0-2218 GCA_040080105.1 Myxococcota bacterium | reverse complement strand
GGCCAGCCCCGCGCCCTCGTCGACGTGCTTCGCGGCGGCGCCCTCGGTCGCCCCGAGCGCGTTCATCAGGTCGTCCGACAGCGTCACCAGCGCCTGCGACAGCTCCTGCAGCGCCCCCCGAAGGGTACCCATCAGCCCCGTGTCGCCGAGGAACTCGAGCAGCGGGCCCGCCGCCTTCAACAACATCGACCCGAGCTCGCCCAACAGCTCGAACGCCGCCCCGAACAGCTCCCCCCCGAGGTCCAGGAACTTCACGATCGCCCGAGACGTCGGCCCGAGCGTCTCCCACAGCCCGCCCGTCAGGAACCCGAGGATCACCTCCCACAAGATCGCGCCGGTGAGGTACCCGACGCCGTAGCCGAGCTCGTACCCCACGTCGCTCGCGAGCATCGCCTCACACAGCTGCTCGCCGAGCCACGCGCCCGCTTCCTCCGCCAGGGACAGCATCTGGTCCCACAGCCCGCCGACCATCGCCGCCAGGTCGGACACGCTGGACTTGCCCTCTCCGGAGAACACCTCCTCGAACGCCGGCACGAACGTCTCGCCCACCACCTGCGCCGGCGGGACCACCGTAGCGCTCGCGCCCGCGAGCACCGCGGCCACCTCGGGGTTGCTCAACGGGTCGACCGCCGCCCCACCCGACGCCGCTTCCACGGGGTCGAGCGTGATCGCCTGGTCGGCCATCCCCGCCGCGGCGTCCGCCGCCTCGGCCGCGCCGCCGCCGAGCGCCCCGTCGACCAGGCCGCCCGCGTTGTCCACCAGCCAGACGACCCCCTCGACCGCCATCCACAGCAGCGTCAACGGGTCGAGGACGCCGTCGAGCATCCCCCCGAACACCCCCACGCCGAAGCCCAGCACGAACTCGGGGCTGCCGGTCACCACCGCGGCCACCCGGTTCGTGATCGTGATCTTCTCCTCGTCCGACCGCGACCGGAACGCCCCGAGCGCCCCCACGAGCCCCTTCTGCAGCACGTGCCCGAGCTCGAACAGGCCGGGCAGCTCCGGCATCGCCTGCAGCGCGTCGATCACCACGTCCAGCAGCAGGTCGACGATCGGCGGCTTCAGGCAGTCCGGCAGCAGCCGCCACGCCCACCCCGCGAGGAGCAGCGGGATCATCGGCGGGTTGGTGACGGCGAGCGCGAGGCTGGTCAGCACCTCCATCAGCGGGTGGAAGTAGTCCCACGCGGCAACCGCCCAGTCGGCGATCGTGGTGGTGCCGCCGTCGAGGAGCCAGCCGGCGAACTCGAGGCCGAGCTCGGCCGGGAGCTGGAGCACGGACAGCAGGGCTTGGGCGCCGCGCACCATCCAGCCCATGCCCACGGCGTCGGCGTTGGCTTCGGACTGCGCGAGCATCCCGTCGAACAGCTCGCCCATCTCGGCCGACACGGCCCCGGTCGCGCTCGCCGCCGCGCCGAACGCAGAGACGAACGTCTGGGCCATGGCGCTCGTCTCGGCCGCGTCCTCGGCCATCGTCGGCGAGCCCCAGTTCGCCCACAGGAACGAGCCCGCCTCCCACAGCGCCTCGAACACGCCGAGCAGCTGGTACGCCCAGTTCAGCGGGTTGAGCTGCCACGCGAACGAAGCCACCGACTTCAGCGCGTCGAACAGCCCCGGGCCTTGCTCGGACACGCTGTCGAGCAGCCACGACTGCGCCTGGTCGAGCACCACGTCGACGATGTTGCCTTCGGTGGCGTCGATCCCGAGCGCGGCACAAACCCCGTCCCACACCCAGTCGGCGAGGCCCTGCACCGCGTCCTGGCCGGCCGCGACCAGCGCGAGGTACCCGTCGAACAGGGCCTTGGCCCCCGAGAACCCGGCCAGCAGGACCTTCAGGTCCGCGCCGACCAGCAGCGCCAGCACGTCGTTGACCAGCCCGCCGAACGCCGACACGCCGTCGCGCAGCGCCACCGCGAGCGGGTTGTCGTTCAGCGACGTGAGCAGCCCCGACAGGGTGTCCATCCACCCCGCGAACGTCTCGCAGCAGCACGGGTCGCCCGCGAGCACCCCCTGGATCGTCGCGAACAGGCCCTCGATCTCGCCGAACAGGCCCCCGAGCAGCTGCGCGGGGTCGAACCCGGCGAGCAGCTCGGACACGAACCCCTCGAGCGCTTCGCCCAGCGCCTGCTCGGCGAACCCGCCGATCCCGGACTCGAGCAGGTCGGCGAGCTCGGGGGACACGACCCGCACGGCCTCGGCGAGCCCGCTCGACGCGGCCCCG
>JBEBJC010001289.1:0-2221 GCA_040080105.1 Myxococcota bacterium | reverse complement strand
GCGGGTGGGACCCGGCGCGGGCGCCGGCGGTCGTGGGTGGGGCGGTCGAGCTGGTGGTCCCCGACGGGGCTGTGCTCGCGTTCAAGCTCGTCCGGGTCGGCCCCGACGGCGTGGTGACCTGGCACGACGGCCCGGACCGGTTCCTGCTGGTGTCGGGCGCCGCCGACCCGTGTGGAGCGGCGTGTGCGTCGACCGGGCCGGACGGGGTCGCGCGCGCCAGCGCCGCGTGGTGACCGCCCACCCGACTGCCGCCGTCGCGCCGGCGCCGCACCATCGACGTCTGCGAGTGTTCACTCCTCCGTGAGCGCGGTCAGGGTGCGCTCCAGCTCCCGCGCCACGTGGGAGCCGGGGCCCACCCCGTGCTCGATCGCGAGCCTCCGCGCGCGCTCCAGCGCGCCGGTCGCCGCGCCGGCGTGACCCCGGCGGTGCTCGATCCGTGCGAGCGCACACAGCGCGCCGATCGAGAGGTACCGGTTCCCCTGCGTGTCGAACAGCGCGCAGCTTCGCTCGAGTGTCGCCGCGGCCTCGTCGAGCTCGCCGGTGGACGCCAGCACACCGCCGAGGTGGCACAGCGCGTTCGCGTGGACCGTGCCGAGCCCTGCCCGGGACGACAGCGTCACAGCCTCGGCCAGCGCCCCGCGGGCCGCCTCGAGCCGACCCACGCCGTGCAGCGCGTGGCCCTGGTTCGACAGCCACTGGGCCAGCCACGCGGTGCGCCCGCTCGCGCGCGCCGCGGACACCAGCGCGGAGCTGCGCTCGAGGTACTCCTCGAGGTCCCCCGCGTCCCACGCGAGGCCCGCGCGGACCCCCTCGGCGCGGAACACCTCCGCCGCGGTCCCCTGGGCGCGGAACGTCACCAGCGCCGCGTCCAACGCCTCCCGGGCCGCCTCCGACTCTCCGAGGCCGAGCCGCGCCATCGCCGACACGACCCGCGCCCTCGCCGCGAGCACCTCCTCCTCGGCCTCGAGGAACGCGAGGAACGCCCGGTGCGCGAGGACCGCGGTGCGACGAAGGTCGCCGCGGGCCCAGCACAGGTCGGCGAGGAGCAAGTCGTGCTCCGCGTATTGGCGGGGGCCGCGGACGAGGGGGAGCGCCGATTCGAGCTGGACCTCCGCGCCTCGGTGGTCGCCACCGAGGGTGCGGATCCGCGCGGCGAGCAGCAGGGCGGGCGCCGGGTCGTCACGGGTCGACGCCTGCGCCCGCTCCACCGCTTGCTGGGCCGCATCGAGTTCGCCGGTCCAGGTCAGGCACAGCGCCCGCGCCAGCCAGGCTCGCCCCTGGTCGGCCTCCGGGGCGGCGGCGAGGACCGCGCTCACGAGCTCGGCCACCACTGGCATCGGGGTCATCGCGTGGCCGGCCATCTCCGCCAGGCGACACACCAAGGTGACCGCGAGCGGGTGCAGGCCGAGGTGGATCGAGCTCCGCACCGCGGCGGCCACGTCGTCGAACCGCTCGAGGAACTCGTGTCGCGGGGCGTCGGCCAGCCAGCGGGCGTGCGCGAGCGCCGCCCGGTGGAGCTGCGCGGGATCGCCCTGCGCGACGGCGCGGGCGCGCACGACGTCGAGCAACCACAGCCGAACCTGCCCGCGGTCCTCCTCCCGTTGCAACAACGACGCGCGCGACAACCGCTCGAGGGTCGACACCACCGCCGGTCCGCCGAGCACCCTCTCCGCGAGGTCCGCCGTGAACGCCGAGCGGAACACCGTGAGGCCCGCGAGGACCTCGCGCTCCCGCTCGTCGGTGAGCGCCCACGAACGGTCGAGCATCCCGCCCAACCCCGAGTCTGCACCGAGCTCCGCCAGTCGGTCACACAGGGCGTCGGGCCCGAGCACACCCAGGTGAGCGGCCGCGAGCTCGAGCGCGAGGGGCAACCCGTCCAGCCGCCGCGCCAGGCGGACCAGCGCCGGGGACCGCGCCACCGGGTGCCCGCGCTCGTGGGCTCGCAGCGTGAGGAGCTCGACCGCGTCGTCGTCCGGCAACGGCGCCAGCCGAATCACCCGCTCACCTCCGATCCCGAGCGGGAGGCGCGACGTCGCCAGTACCCGCAGCGCCGGCGCCGCGTCGAGCAACGCGGCCACCACCCCGGCGTGGGGCGTGGCCCACTCGAACGCGTCCAGCACCAACACCAGGTCGCCTCGGGCATGGAGGGCGCGCCCCAGCCACTCCTCGGCGTTCTCCCACCGCTCCAGCGCGACCCCCAGCGCAGCGCCGATCGCGCCGA
>JBEBJC010001288.1:0-2221 GCA_040080105.1 Myxococcota bacterium | reverse complement strand
TCACCACCCCGCCCACCGACACGCGGCGCGGGTCGATCCACGGCTCCAGCAACGCTGCCGTGCTCCGTCGCATCCGGGCCCCCGAACGGTGACCTATCGCGACTTAGGGTCGAGGACCCGGCGCTACAGCCGGACGTACGCGTAGTCGACCGCCTGGTTGTTCACCCCGCGGCGGGGCGGGGCGATCCAGTTCGCCATCTGGCCCGCGCCATACACCGGCGTCATCAGCGACGCGACGTACGCCCGGTCGGCGTCGGTGGGCAGCCACCTCGCCCGGTTCGCCTCGAACACCTCGGGCGAGATCGGGTTGCCGTCGGGGTCGAAGCACGCGTCGGCGTAGATCCCCTGGCGGCGGTGGAACCGGGTCGACGGCAGGCGGATCCGGAACGCCACGCCCTCCTCCTCGAGCGCGTGGTTCCACTTCTCCACCACCTTCTCGCAGTCGTCGACGTACTCGCCGCGCAGCACCTCGTTCATCGCGTTGCGCAGCGGCACCTCGTGGGTCGAGAGCCGGCCCGCCTCGAGCTGGGTCATCGTGTACACCGCGTCGAGCGCGACGTGGTCGGTGTACTTGTCCTCCTTCCACCGGCCCTTGAGGCCCGACGCGAAGAAGTCGGCCGCGTTCGAAGAGATCTCCGAGCCGAACAGGTCGAGGCTGTAGGTGAACCAGTAGTTCACGTACTTCTGCAGGGTGTCGAAGTCGATCCCGCCGGCCGCGCGCACGTCGCCGTTCGGCTCGGTCTTCGCGAGCTCCGCCGCCCGCCGCAGCACCCGCTCGACCCCGGTCTGGCCGACGAACAGGTGGTGCGCCTCCTCGGTCAACATGAACCGGCAGGTGCGCGACAGCGGATCGAACGCGGACTCGGCCAGCGCGCCGAGCTGGTACTTCCCGTCGCGGTCGGTGAACGTGGTGAAGCAGAAGAACGTGAGCCAGTCGGGGCACTGCTGGTTGAACGCGTCGAGGATCCGCGGCTTGTCCGCGTCACCCGCGCGCCGCTCCAGCAGCGCGTCGGCCTCCTCGCGCCCGTCGCGCCCGAAGTGGGCGTGCAGCAGGTACACCATCGCCCACAGGTGCCGGCCCTCCTCGACGTTGACCTGGAACAGGTTCCGCAGGTCGTACAGGCTGGGCGCGGTGGCGCCGAGGTACCGCTGCTGCTCGACGCTCGCGGGCTCGGTGTCGCCCTGGGTCACGATGATCCGGCGCAACGTGTTGCGGTACTCGCCCGGGACCTCTTGCCACACCGGCTCGCCGATGTGATCGCCGAAGTGGATCTTCCGCTCGGGTTCGGCCTCGTCGAGGAAGATGCCCCACCGGTACTCGGGCATCTGCACGTAGTCGAAGTGCGCCCACCCGCCCTTCTCGGTCGACACCGCGGTGCGCAGGTACACGTCGCGCGCCTGCCACCCCTCCGGCCCCATCTGGTTCCACCAGTCGAGGAACGCGGGCTGCCACTTCTCCAGCGCGCGCTGCAGGCGCGTATCGGAGGCGAGGTCCACGTTGTTCGGGATGCGCTGGCTGTAGTCGATGCCGGCCACGGAGACTCCTGCGATGGACAGGTGTCCTAACGTCTCCGTCCGCCGTTCGGAGGACCCCCGGTCAGGGCCCACCGAACGACGAACGAGCCGGTTGGGAGGGCGGCGAGGCGCCGCGAGGGCCAGGCGCCCGACCGAGGCCAGGTCGGGACCTGCCGCAAGGGAGGGCAACGCCGCCATCGTGGATGCATCGCCGCCCGACAGGAGCGTTTGTCGTGAGGCGGGCCCTCAGCGGGTGGCGGCGGTCCACGCGCCGCCCTGGCCCGCGCACGCCTGCACGCCGCTCGCGGCGTTCCAGAACGGCGTGTAGAACACGGTGATGGTCTCGAACTCGGTGCCCGCGTCGAGGGCGCACTCGCCGACCGGCGTGGTAGGCGGGCACTCGGGCACGATCGCGCCGCCGTCGCAGTTGTCGGTCACGTCGGCCGCGACCCAACCGTCCCCGGTGTACTCGACGCAGTCGCCGTCGATCGTCGACTCGTCACACGCGCGCGGGAACGCGCCGTCGGCGCTCACCTCGTCACCCCCACAGCCGACGAGCCCCGCCAGCGCCATCACTCGCACCACGGTCCCTCCACGTCCACCCAGGGTATCGCGAGGTTACGGACGGCGGGACCCGGGAGACCCACGTGACCTTGTCGATCCTGCTGCTCGCCTGTGGCGCCGAGACCGCCCCCGCCCCCGCTCC
>JBEBJC010001287.1:0-2221 GCA_040080105.1 Myxococcota bacterium | reverse complement strand
GGCACCGTGCCGTCGCGGATCGCCAGCGCGAGCGCCACGTCGGCGTAGCCGGCGCCCTCGGTGCACACGTCGCGGGCGGTGGTGAACCCGAACCCGAGCATCTCGCGCGCCGCCGCCGCCGCCCGCAGCGCCCGCAGCGACTCGGAGGTGAGCAGCTGGCGCTCGTACGCGAACCCGCGGGTCTCGCCGTCGAGCAGCAGGTGGGTATGGCAGTCGATCAACCCGGGCACCACCAGGTCGGCCCCGAGGTCGGTCACCTCGACCCCGCCCGGGATCGGCGCGTCGCGGTCGAGCACCGCGGTCACCGTCGCCCCGTCGACCACCACCGCGGCCGGCCGGATCGTGTCTCCGATCGCCACCCGATCGCTGCGCCACGCGAACGGTCCCACCGCGCCTCCGGGTCCGAGGGGGCTCGGCGGCCGGCTCAGCGGGCGACGAGCAGCACGCTGTCACGCGTGCCGAAGTACAGCTTACCCCCGAGCACCCCCAGGCTGACCACCCGCGGCGGCGCGAACCCGCGCGAGGTGGCGGCGCCGAAGTCGCCCGCGGTCACCTCGAGCACCTCGCGGTCGCCGGTGAGCACGTACAGCCGGTCGCCGTCGACCGCGAAGTCCAGCACCGGCGCGCCCTCGCCGAGCGGCTCGTCCACCACTTCCCCGTCGAACCGCAGCAGGCGAGGGGGATCGACCTCGGCGTGGTACACGTTGCCGGCGAGGTTCGGGGCGCGGGTCAGGTAGTACGCCGCGCCGCCCACCACCCGGGCGTGGAACCCCACGCCGAGCGGCAGCAGGTCGGGGCCCTCGGACCAGGTGTCGCCGTCGAACACGTCGGACACGTGGGGCTGGTACGCGGGGTCGCCGACCGAGGTGGTCTGGGTGTACAGCTGGCCGTCGAGCTCGAACAGCAGGTAGTTTCGCTCCACGCTGCCGTAGTACGCCGGCGGGGCGGCGATCGTCCGCGCTCGCTCGAGCGTCCAGGTCGCGCCGTCGTCGCCGCTGCGCCACACCGCCGCGCCCACCACGTCCGACCCGACCGCGAACAGCGCGCCGTCGAACGCGGCGACGTCGAGCACGTGCAGCGAGCACATCTGCCCTGGCGCACACGCCTCGTCGCGCACCACCACCTCGGCGCGGTCGTCCCCCGCGCGCAGGCGGGCGAAGTCGTGTGCGCCCACCGTCCCGCGGGGGTCCGCCGCCGGCGCCCACAGGTCACCGTCGATCGATCGGAACCCGTCGATCCCCTCGGTCTGGAACGCGCCGGTCGGGTCCGACACCGGGTGCACCACGAACCCTTGGAGGGGATCGTACGCGGTCAGCTCGATCGGGCCGGTGTTCCCGGTCAGGTCCCCGTACGACAGGTACAGGCGGCCCGCGTGGGGCTCGAGCCCGAACAGGTACCGACCGCGCCGGGTCAGCTGGCTGTCGTACGCCGCGACCGACACCCCGACCCGCTGCACCGGCAGCCCCTCGTCGTCGGCGTCGACGCACCGCCCGCCGGCGCTCTCACACACCGAGATCCGGTCGATCCACGCGGCGCCCCCGCCGGGGAGCGCAGCGGCGAGCTCGAGCCGGCCCGAGAACGCCTCGGCGCTGGTGACGAACGTGGCCGAGCCGTCGTCCCAGCCCGACCCGAGCCACCGCGGGCCCTGGGGCACGGTGTCGGCGTGCCAGCCGGGGAGCGTCTCGCGGAGCACCACCGCGACCGCTCCCTCGACCGGCGGGTCGGCCCGGCCCGCGAACGACACGGTGTACTCGGTGGAGGGCTGCAGCGACAGCTCCTGCGCGAGCACGACCCGGCGCGGATCGGACAACTTCAGCGCGCGGACACCGTCCGGGACGCCCGCGACCGACACGACCTCCGGCGCCGGCCCCTCCACCAGGGTCCAGCCGTCGAGGCCGTCCTCGAACCCGCCGGACTGCGCCAGCCCGTACGAGCCGATCGGCGCGGGAGCACCAGGGGACGGTCCGCCACCTTGCTCGCCGCTACACGCGAGCCACCAGCTGATCGGTCCCACTCGACCTCCGTCGCGGTTCATACCGCGAACCGGAGGGAGTGGTAACCTTCAATTCCCCCTCACCCCGGCCCTCTCCCGGGTGAGTGGGTGAAAACGTGCTTCACCCCGGCTCTAACCGGCCCCCTCTCCCCTCTGGGGAGAGGGTTGGGGTGAGGGGCCTGGGGAATTCTGCAGGGCGGAGCCCGAGGACTCACAATTCCGCAGGAC
>JBEBJC010001286.1:0-2222 GCA_040080105.1 Myxococcota bacterium | reverse complement strand
GATCTGGACCGAGTCGATCGCCGCGTACCTCGCGGGGCCCCCCGCCGACGTGTGGCTCGGGCGCGGGCTCGGCGGGCAGTTCGGGCTGCACCGCCACCTCGACCCCCACAGCGACTGGCTGTCGCTGCTCGCCCAGCTCGGGCCGCTCGGCCTGTCCGCCTGGCTGTGGTGGATGGGGCGGGCGCTGGTCGACCTGTACCGCGGCCGTCACCGGGTGCTGGACGCGGTGGCGTTCGGGGTGTTGGCGGCGAACGTCGCGGTCGCGGCGATCGGCAACGACGGCCCGACCCGCCTGACCGCCACCGGGTGGACGATCTGGCTCGCCACGATCGCGGTCACCAGCCGAACCGCGCCGCCACCTTCACCACCACCGGGGTCAGCGCCAGCGTCGCCAGGATCCGGACCGGCTGGGTGAGCTTGGTGGCCGCGTACGCGCCGCCCACCGTGCCGGCCCCGGCGACCGCGCCCGACGGCTCGAACCCCCACGAGATCGCGACCCAGAACCCGAACCAGGTGCCGAAGAACAGCGTCAGGTACGTGCCGAACATCTTCCACCCGTAGGTCTCGAGCCCGTGGTCGAACCGCTGGCGGGTGGCGGTCCACCAGGCCTTCACCGACGCCCAGCTCATCGGCTCGCCCCGAACACCGACCGCACGCCGGCCATCACCCTGGCCCGATCGGGCTCGGTCAGTGACGAGCCGGACGGCAGGCACAGCCCGTCGCGGAACAGGCGCTCCGACACCTCGCCGCCGAACCGCGGGCTCCGCTCGAACACCGGCTGCAGGTGCATCGGCTTCCACACCGGCCGGCTCTCGATGTTCAGCGCGTCGAGGGTGGTGCGGATCCGCTCGCGGTCGGTCCCGGCGCGCGCGGGGTCGACCAGCATGCAGGTGAGCCAGGCGTTGGTGTGCGCGCCCGGCGGGTCCTCCAGCAGGGACACCCCCGGAAGATCGGCGAACGCCGCGCGGTACGCGTCACGGTTCGCCCGGCGGGCGGCCACCCGGTCGGACAACACCCGGAGCTGCCCGCGGCCCACCGCGGCGAGCAGGTTCGACATCCGGTAGTTGTAGCCGATGGTGCTGTGCTGGTAGTGCGGGGCCGGGTCGCGCGCCTGGGTCGCGAGGAACCGCGCGCGGGCTGCGTGCTCGGGGTCGTGCGCCAGCAACATCCCGCCGCCGCTGGTGGTGATGATCTTGTTCCCGTTGAACGACAGCGCCGCCAGCGCCCCGAACGACCCGGCGCTCTTGCCGAACCGGCGCGAGCCGAGCGCCTCCGCCGCGTCTTCGATCACCGAGGCGCCGTGGTCGCGGGCGATCGACTCGATCGCCGGGTAGTCGCACACCTGCCCGTACAGGTCGACCGGCATCACCGCCCGCACCCGCGCGCCCTGCGCGGCGAGCTCGGTGAACGCGCGCTCGAGCTGGTTCGGGTCCATCGTCCAGGTGGCCGGCTCCACGTCGACGAACGCCGGGGTGGCCCCGGCGTAGGTGATCGCGTTCGCGGTGGCCGAGAACGTCATGGTGGAGGTGATCACCACGTCGCCGGGGCCCACCCCGAGCAGCAGCAGCGCGAGGTGCAGCGCGGCCGTGCCCGACGACAGCGCCGCGGCGCACGGCACGCCGACCTCGGCCGCCATCTCCGCCTCGAACCCGTCGACGTGGGGGCCGAGCGGCGCGATCCAGTTCGAGTCGAACGCCTCGAGCAACAAGGCGCGCTCGTCGGTTCCGACGTGGGGTGGCGACAGGTAGATCCGCTGCAAACGAGACCTCGCGGGTTCAGGGCGGGATGCTATGCTCTATCGTTCGGACACGGAGCGCGACGTGGCGGACTGCGATCCCGGTGACAACTCGACGGCGATGACGGCGGGCCAAGCAGCGGCCCAGGCCGCGACGGTGAAGCACGCGCTGTGCCAGCTCTCCCGAGACGAGCTGCAGATGATGCACCTGTGGATCGACGAGGCGGTCCGGGTGCACGCCCGCGCCCATCACCTCCATGTAGCGCGCACCCCGTCGATGGGCGATCAGGAAGACCCGCAGGCCTCCGAGGTCGAGATCGCCGGGTGGATCCGGCACCGGCTACACGATCTGCCCCAGGAGCGCCTCCCCGAGCTCGCCCTGTGGGTGCACCGCAGGCTGGCGCTGAACCGCGGCCGCGCAGCCTGACGGGATAGCGGGCCCACGAGGGGGCGGTCTGGTGCGGTACGCGACCTGTGTGGTGGGCCT
>JBEBJC010001285.1:0-2230 GCA_040080105.1 Myxococcota bacterium | reverse complement strand
GGCGCCCGGCAACGGGCGTCCCTACCGCGACGGGTGAGGGGGGTGCCTCTACTCCGTCGGCCGCGGGCAGACCTGCTTCCCGTCGAGGAAGATCCGATACCCCACGTCGCATTTCACCTTGCCGGTGGTCTCGTACTCGTCGCACAGGTCGCGCCCGTCGATCACCACCGTGTCGGTGCCGGCGCAGCTCGCGTCGATCCGCTGGTCGGTCGACAGCAGGTCGGCGAGGAACGTACACCCGGCGAGCCAGAACCACATCGCAACCGCTTATCCCGGGCCACCGCCGCCGGTCGTGCTAGATTCGGAGCAACGGTCGAAGGAACTCGGTTCGAGGTACGTCCGAGCGGCGGCCCGTGGCGGAGGAGACGATGAACGTTGCGTCGAAGGGATTCCTGCTCCTGATGATCTCGCTCGCCTGCAAGGGTGAGCCCGTGCGCTCGTACTGCGAGGCGCTGTGCGACTGGGCGGTCACCTGCAACGCCACCGAGCGCGACATCGACTCGGCGCTGGCGCTCGAGAGCTGCCTGGCCGCGACCCGCGCGTCGGACGCGAGCTGTGAGAAGGCCGAGACCGGCTCGATCGACCCCGCGTCGAAGAAGCTGCTCCAAGGCTGCGTGAACGCGATCGACGACAAGGCGACCGCGGCGGAGTGCGACGGGTTCGTCGGCTCGTTCGACGAGATCAAGATCGGGTCGCCCCCGGCCGAGTGCACCACCCAGGCGGGCGACTTCGCCGCGACCTACGAAGAGGCGCGCGACACGACCCAGGAGACCGGCGAGCAGCTGTGCAACCGGTTCACCGACACGTTCTGCAAGCGGGCCGAGGAGTGCATCCTGGGCGACTTCGCGGGCGACATCCCGCAGGCGGCGATCGACGCGCTCGGCGGGACGCCGTACGAGCTTTGTGTGGAGCGCCTCGACGGCCCGTTCACCTCCGAGTGCTCCTCGAGCGGGCTGTACGCCCCGGAAGACGGGCTGCTCGACGCGAACATCGCGCGGCAGAGCGCGCGCGAGTGCCTCGGCGACTTCTCCACGGTGTCGTGTGACTCGATGTTCTCGGCCCCGCCGACCCTGACCCCGCTGTGCGCGGCGTCGTTCAGCTCGCCGGCGCAGCTGCTCGCGGTGGGCGAGGCGCTGGTCGGCCTCGGCACCGACTTCGAAGCGTACATCCCCTAGGACCGGCCCTCGAGTCCGAGAACGACCTCGAGGTCAGGTCCACATCCGCACCGCGTGCGGCGGGACCTCCGGCGTCGGCCGCCCCCCGGCGACATGTTCCACCGCCGGGGCGAACCCGGCGGGCCACGCCACCTCCGTCGCCTCCCCCCCGACGTTCACCGCGGTCACCAGTGTGCCCGCGGGCCCGTCGAACCGGACCATCGACACCCCGCCCGGCGCCGCGATCGCGGCGGGGGTCGACCCTGCGAGCCACCGCGCCACCGCCCCGCGCGCCCGCGCGAGCGTGCCCACGTGCGCCGCCGCCGACGGGTGTGGCCCCGGCCCGAGCGCCCGATCCACCTCCGGCGCCAGCGCCCGCGCCTGGTCGAGGATCTGCTGCAACCCGTCGCGCGACTCGAAGCTCTCCGGCCGATCCCACCGGCGCGGCGCGGCGATGTCGACGTTCGGCACCGGGCGACCGAGCACGATCCCCGCGTTGCGCCACCGGTGCAGCGAGCGGAACGCATCTTCGGCGTAGAACCGCCTGAACCGGTGGTCCGCCTTGTCCGGTACCACCCGCGGCACGTTCGCGTCGAACCAGTCGACCAGCGAGCCGACCGGCGCCTCGGCCCAGAACCTCCCCCCGAGCGCGAGCCGGTGCCCGAGCCCGACGATCAGGTGCAGGTCGTCGAGAGACCACCCGGCGGTGAACACCGGGACCTCGCCCGCCGCCGACACCACCCACCGGTCGACGAGCGCGCCCACGCCCCACTCCTGCGACGCCGACGCCCATCGGAACAGCCCGGGCATCCGCGGCCCCTCCACCATCAGCACCCGGTCCGGGCCGAGCGCGGTGGCGAGGCGCGCCACCAGGTCCTTGCACCCCTGCTCGAACACCTCGGGGTCGCCGGGCGGGTGGCCGTGTCCCGGCTCCACACACGCCCACCCGCGCTGGAACCCGAAGCTGTCGAGGTGGAACCCGTCGGCGCCGGTGTCGCGCGCGAGCCGCTCCGCCACCGCCACGAAGTGGTCCTGCACCTCGGGGTTCGCCGGGCACACCTTCCACGCGTCCGGGT
>JBEBJC010000228.1:0-10564 GCA_040080105.1 Myxococcota bacterium | reverse complement strand
ACCCCGTCTCGACGGGCTCCGTCTCGGTCGACCCCGTCTCGACGGGCTCCGTCTCCGGCGGCTCCGTCTCGGTCGGCTCGGTCTCCGTGCGTTCCCACCCGGTCTCGGCCGTGTCGTCCCACCCGTCGGCGGTGTCCGTCGGCGGCGGCGCCGGGAACACACAGCCCACCAGCCCCAGCGCAAGCAACGATCGGGTCACGGTACCTCCGGGGCCCCTCCTCGGCGCATCGACTCCCGGCGCCGTGTCCCGACGGTTGCACTCACCGCCGCTCGAGGTACTGGCGCACCGCCGCGCCGGTGCGCTCGATCATCGGCACGATCATCGCCACCACCGCCTTCTCGACCACCGGCACCGCCGCCTTCGGGATCGCGTCGAGCGCCGGCACGCGGTCCGGGCGGAACGCGAAGTCTCCGTCGATCGCGATCGTGCACCCGTCGCCCTCGGCGAGGTACCGGTTCTCCCCTGCGGCCTCGATCGCGGGGCCGAGCCCGGGCACGTCGATCGTCCACTGGGCGACCCACGCGACCGGGTCCCACCGGGTGACCTGGCGCCACTGCAACATCTGCGGCGGCACCACCGGGCGCAGCAACAGCGGCAACACCGACGGCGAGCCGACCCACAGGGTGGTCTGCTCCTCCCACCCGTCGGCGCGGCGGGTGCGGCCGCGGATCTCGACCCGCTGAACGTCCGGCAGCTCGCCGGCGATGCGCTCGATCTCGTCGCGGTGCGCGGCGAACACCACCTCGCGCGCGAACCTACTCGTGTCGCGGACCGAGAACCGCATCACTCCCTCCCCCCACCGGCCTATCCTCGCGTGGCGACGGCGCAGGGCGCGGGGCATGATGCGCCATGACGCTGTTGCTCGCGCTCGCCTGCCACGACCCCGACCCGGTGGTGCCCGACTCGGGGACGTTCCCCGAGCCCCCGACCGGCGAGACCGGCGTGGAGCCGCCCGCGCTGACCGCGAGCTGCGCCGCCGACCCCGCCAACGTGCTGCGCTACACCTGCCAGGTCCACGTGTCGCCGCCCCAGCCGGTCGAGCTGACCGTCGCCGACGGGGCGGGCGCCCGGCCCGAGCAGGTGTTCGGCTCGGCCGAGGTCGCGTCCGACCACTTGGTGCACGCGTGGTTCCTCACCGCCCAAACGCCGTACCAGTGGACGGTGACCGCGCTCGACACCGGCGAGACCGCGGAGGGGCAGTGGTTCACCGGCGCGCTGCCGGCCGGCACGAACGCGCCGCTGGTCACGTTCTCCGGCAGCTCCACCGCGCGCAAGATCGGCTACCTGTCGCCGTGTACCGACGGCGCGTACGTGCTCGTCGCCGACCCGAGCGACGGCGCGGTCGTGTGGTACGAGGACGTGGCGCTCGGGCCGTTCGGCCTGCTCGGCGGCGCGTCGTTCACCGAGGACCGAACGGTGATCGCGGTGGTCGACGGCGGGCTGGTCGAGGTCGACCTGGCGGGGGACCGGCGGCTCGAGCTGTACCCCGGCACCCAGTTTCCCGGGTACTCCCACCACGACGTGTTCCGCCGCGACGGCCTCACCTACGCGCTGTTCGAGGAGGTGGTGCACCTGGACTGGGGGCAGTACAAGCTCGACGGGTTCTTCGTGTTCGACGCCGCGGGTGAGGTCGTGGGGGAGTGGCACCTCGCCGACTGGTTCCTCCCGCCCGACGACGGCACCGACGACTTGGGCAACGTGGAGGACTACTCCCACGCGAACGCGATCTGGGTCGACGCGGCGGGGCGGGTGACGGTGTCGTTCCGCCACCTGTCGGCGTACGTGGTGGTCGACGGCGACCCGGACTCGCCCCGGTTCGGCGCGGTGGTGGACTCGGTCGGGTCGACCAACTCCCCCGTGCCGTCCGCGACCGCGCTGACGCCGGGCGCGCTCGACCCGTTCGACTTCCAGCGCCAACACAACGTGCACTGGCTCGACGAGACCCACCTCACCCTGTTCGACAACCGGTTCCCCGGGCTCGACAACAGCCGGGTGCTCGAGCTCGAGCTCGACCCGGCGGCGGGCACGGTGGTCGCCACCCGCGCGTGGGAGCTGCCGCGCCAGTGTGACTACCAGGGCAGCGCGTGGCGGACCGCCGCCGGCAACCCGCTCGCCACCTGCGGGCCGACCGGTGAAGGGTGGGAGTTCGACCTCGACGACGCGACCGTGGTGTGGTCGGGGCAGCCGCAGTGCGCTACCGGGCTGACCGTTGGGGTGCCTCGCCTGGTGCCGCTGGAGTGGTGACCGCGATGGATGCGCGTCCGTGGGTTCGTTCGGTGCGCCCCGAGGCGCGCGCCCGCCTGTTCTGCTTCGGCTACGCCGGCGGCGGCACCGCCGAGTTCCGCGCGTGGCTCGACGGCCTGTCCCCCGCGATCGACCTGTGCCCGGTGGTGCTGCCCGGGCGGGAGAACCGGATCGCCGAGCGGGCGTTCGACGACCTGCCGGCGCTGGTCGAGGCGTTGGTGCCCGCGCTCGCGCCGGTGGCCGCCCTCGCGCCGTTCGCGGTGTACGGCCACAGCATGGGCTCGTGGGTCGCGTTCGAGTGGGTCCGCGCGCTGCGGCGGCTGCGCAAGCCGCTGCCGGTGCAGCTGATGGTCGGGGCCCGCCGCGCGCCGCACCGGCCGGGCCGCCTCCCGCCGCTGTCGCCGCTGCCGGACGCGGCGTTCGTCGCCGCGGTTCAGGAGCGGTACGGAGGGATCCCGAAGGCGATCCGCGCCGACCCCGAGCTGATGCGGCTGTTCCTCCCGCCGCTGCGCGCCGACTTCTCCCTGCTGGACCGGTACCGGTACCGCGACGAGCCGCCGTTGCCGGTCCCGCTCACCCTGTTCTACGGCACCGCCGACCCGAACGACGAGGTCGCCGATCTGCGGGCGTGGGCCGAGCACACCTCGGCGGGGTGCGCGGTGGTCGCGTTGCCTTTCGGGCACTTCTTCGTGCGCGACGCGGCGGACGACATCACCGACCGGGTCAACGCGGCGCTCCGACCGGCGATCTCCGCGTGAGCTGGGCCGACGACCCGACCGAACCGCGTTAGCAGGGGTGGGAGCGGGACCCCCATTGGCGACGAACCCATCGGCCATTCGAGCCCTCGAGCTGGCGCGGACTCGCCTGGACGAGGCGCTGGCGGCAGCACCCGACGACCCGAAGCTGCTGCTGCTGCGCGGCCGGGCCGACGAGCGGCTCGAGCAGTTCGACCACGCGGCCCAGTTCTTCCGCCGCGCGGCCGGGTTGTTCGCCGCGATGGGAGACCGACCCCAGGAGGCGGCGGCGAAGGTCGAGGCCGGGGTGGCGCTCGCGCGCGCGGGGCTGCTGTCGTCGGCGTGGACCCACTTCGCCTCCGCGCTGCAGCTGTACCGCCAAGCCGACGACGAGGTCGGCGCGACCACCGCGCGGCTCGCGCTCGCCCAAGCGAAGATCGACGCGCTGCAGCCGGCCGAGGCAGAGCCGGTGCTCCGCACCTGCATCGCGCCGCTCACCACCGCGGAGGACTTCGGCCGGCTGTGCTGGGTGCACCAGCAGCTCGCGCGGATCCGGCGCGACACCGGCGACATCGAGGGGGCGCTGCGCGAGGCGCGCGCGGCGGTCGAAGGCGCGGCGAAGAAGAAGGACCCGCTGCGGTTCGGCCAGTACCTGTCGGAGGTGGCCGAGCTGCACCACCGGCTCGGCAACCTCGGAAAGGCGCGGCAGTACCAAGAGAAGGCGCAGCCGTACCTGGTCGACGACGACCCCCTCGGAGCGTTGGCGGGGTTCGAGCGGCTGGCCGAGATCGCCGCGGCCTCACTGCCGACCGCCACCCGGGAGGAGCTCGACGCACAGCGCGGGATGTTGGTCGCCGCGGTGGTGTTCGCCGACCGCCACGGCCGCCCGGGGCACCAGGGACGGCTGCGGGCCCACCAGGCGCGGGTCGCCCTCGCGCTGCGGCACGACGAGGCGGCGCACGAGCTGCTGTCGCGCGCGGTGCAGCTGCTGCACCAGGCCGGGGACCCGCGCGGGTCGGCGCCGGCGTTCGTGGCGCTCGCGCGCGCCTCGTGGCGGGTGGGCCTGCGCGACGACGCGCGGGCGGCGTTGGAGCGCGCGCGCTCGTTCTTCCACATGCTCGGCGAGGCGGAGTCCGCCGCCGAGGTCGTGTCGCTGAAGCAGGCAGCGGAGGCAGGCACATGGACCCCGTGAGCCCGCTCCCGCGCGCCGGCCCGTACCGCGCGGTGCGGGCGTGGCCGGCCCCCGCGGGCCGCTCCGCCTGGGGGGCGCTGTACGGCTCGGACCTCGCGGTGGCGATCGACGCGTTCCCGGAGGCGATCGACCGCGCGCCGGCGGTGGTCGGCGCAGCGCGGGCGGCCGCTCGCCTGACCCACCGCGGGATCCGGGTGGTGCTCGACGCGGGCGTGGCGTCGACCGACCACACCGGGTTGGCCGAAGGCGTGCCGTACCGGGTGTGCGAGCACCTCGCGGGCGGGCCGCTCGCGTCGGCCGACCCCGATTGGTCGTGGCCCACCCTGCGCGCCGCGGTGTGCACCGGGCTCGACGCGCTCGGCTACGCGCACGCCCGCGGACACCTGCACCTCCGCCTGTCCCCCGCGACCGTGTGGCTCGCTGCGACCGACGACCCGGCCAGCGGGCTGAAGCTCGACGGGTTCGGGGTCGAGCCGCTGCTCGGGAGCGGCGATCCGCAGTACCTCGCGCCCGAGCAACACCTCGACCCGGCGGCGGACACCGGTCCGTGGACCGACCTGTACACGTTCGGCGCGCTGGTGTGGACCTGGGCCACCGGCCGGCCCCCGTTCGGGCACCACGCCGATCCGGCGGCCGCGCTCGAGGCCCACCGGTCGGAGCGGCCGCCCGACTTCGCGCCGCGGTTCGCGGTGCCGCCCGAGCTCGAGGGTTGGCTCCGCACCCTGCTGCACAAGGTGCCCGAGACCCGGTTCGTCAGCGCGGCCGACGCGCGCGCGGCGTTCGATCGCATCGAGGGGACCCCGAGCCGCTCCGTCGGCGGGGCAGCCCCGATCGCCGAGCCCAGCGGGACCGGCCGCCCTGCCGCCGACGGGCCGCCGCCCACCGTCGTCGCCGCGGTGCCGGTCGACTGGCGAGGGGGCAGGCGCGCGACCCGCCCGCCCCGGCTCCGGGTAGCCGGCGCCGGCGGGCTGACTTGGCGCGAGAGCCCGCTGGTCGGGCGGGAGCGGCAGCGGGATCTGCTGTGGAAGGGGCTGCGCGGGGTGCACGAGGAGGGGCGCCCGCGGGTGGTGGTCGTGCGCGGGCCGTCCGGGGTCGGCAAGACCCGCCTGGTGCAGTGGGTCGCCGAGCGCGCCGCCGAGACCGCCGGGGTCCGCACGTTGTGGATCCGCGGCGACGACCTGCGCACGGCGGTGATCGAGCACTTCGGCCTCGCCCGGCTCGAGCCCGACCGGCTGTACGGGCAGATCGTCGATCGGCTCGGGCGCGACCGCGACGCCGAGCGCCTGGCCGCGATCCTCGCCGGCGGGGTCGCCGGAGACGAGGAGACCGGCCCCGAGCCCGACGGGTGGCGGGCGGCGCTCCGGCGGCTGATCGAGCTCGAGGCCGCCGAGCGTCCGGCGATGCTGGTGATCGACGACGCCCACGAGGCCGACGAGGCGCTCGAGCTCGCGCGCGAGATCGGGATCCCGTCCGACCAGGTCCGCCGCGCGGTCCTCGTAGCGTTGATCGCCCGCGAGGACGACGGTCTCGCCGAGCGGCCCGAGGTGGAGAACCGGATCGCGTCGGTGCTGGCCGCGTCGCGGGCGAAGATCGTGCACCTCGAGCCGCTCGAGCCCGGGGCGCGCAAGGAGCTGTACGGGTGGCTCGGGCTGTCCGACTCCCTCGCCGCGCGGGTCGACGACCGCTCGAAGGGCAACCCGCAGTTCGCGATCCAGCTGGTCGACGACTGGGTCACCCGCGGGCTGCTGGTGGGAGGCCCAGAGGGGTTCGCGATCCCCGGGGGCGAGGAGCCGCCGATGCCGGGGGACCTACAGGAGGTGTGGGCGGCGCGGGTGCTCGGGATCCTCCACACGTTGCCCGGGATCGCCGCGATCCACCTCGAGCGCGCGGCGGCGCTCGGGATGGACGTCGACAGCGCCGAGTGGGACGTCGCGTGCGACGACCCGGTCAACGGCCGGGTGGCCGAGGCCGGCGTGCGGCTGCGGGCGCAGCTGCTCGACCACCTCCGCACCGCCCGGCTCGTCGGAGACGTGCAGCGCGGGTTCCGGTTCGCCCACCCGATGTTGCGCGAGTGTGTGGAGGGGCTGTCCCGCGCCGCGGGGCGGTGGGCGTCCCACCATCAAGCGATCGCGACCCTGCTCGAGGCCCAGGAGCGGCCCGATCCACACCGGGTCGGCGTCCACTGGTTGGAGGCGGGCGAGCCGGGCCGGGCGATCGACCCCCTGTTCGCTGGGATCGAGCGCGGGATGCGCCGGTCCGGCATCGCGATGGTCGGCGCGGCGCTCGGTCCGCTCGAGCGGGCGCTGCGCGGCGCTGGGGTCCCCCCCGACGATCTGCGGTGGGCGCGGCTGTACGTGCGCCAGGCCACCGTGTTGCGCCGGCGCGGGATGTTGATCGCGGCGGGCGAGCTCGCCGCGCGGGCGCGGGGGCTCGCCGACCGCCCGGGGGCGGAGGAGGTGTGGTCCGAGTGTGGGCGCGAGCTGTCGCGGGTCCTGCACGAGCGCGGCGAAGTCCCGGAGGCGCTCGGGTTGCTGCAGCAGACCGCCGCCCGGTTGCTGCGCGCCAACGCCAAGGGTTCGGAGCTCGCGATCGTGCTGACCCGGATGGCGGTGCTCGCGCGGATGATGGGCGCGCTCGACGACGCCGAGCGGTGGGCGACCCAGGCGCACGGGATCGTGGCGCGGGCCGACCTGCAGGACCCGGTGATCGAGGGCTCGGTGATCGGCGAGCTCGCGGTGATCGCGTCCCGGCGCGGGCGGATGGACCGCGCGTTCGAGCTGTTCGACGAGGCGCTGCCGCTGCTGCGGTCGGCGGTCGCGACCCAGCGGCTCGCGGAGGTCGAGAACAACCGCGGCGACTCGCTCAAGCGCGCCGGCCGGTGGGACGAGGCCGAGGCGGCGTTCCTCGAGGCGATCCGCTTGCACGAGCTGCTCGGGATCGCGCCGGAGATCCCGAAGTTGAACCTCGTGTTGTGCCGACTTCACGCGGGGCGACACGGCGAGGCGCGCGGGGTGGCCGAGGAGGTGGTGCGCGGGTCGGCGACCAAGATCAACGGCGCGCTCGGGGTGCTCGCGCGATCGGTGTGCGACGCGGCAGACGGCGCGGTCGGGCCCGGCGCGCGCGACCTCGGCGCTGCGCTCGACTCGCTTCAACACGCGCGGTTCGTCGATCCCGACGCGGCGTGGCTCGCCGAGAGCGGGGCGCGGCTGGCGGTCGCGGCGGGGGCGCCCCAAGAAGCTCGCCTGTTCGCGACGTTCGCGCGGTTCCAGTTCGAGGCCCTCGGAGACGCGGAAGCGGTGTCGCGGATGGACGAGCTGTGACCGTCGACCCGGCGACGCTGGCGCCGAACGCGACGGTCGACAGCGACCACCCCGCGATCGTCGCGTTCGCGCGGGGCGTGGTCGGATCGATGGGGCCGCGCGAAGGGGCGGTGGCGCTGTACTACGCCGTCCGCGACGGGCTGCGGTACAACCCGTACCGCGTGTCGTTCCGGCGCGAGGATTACCGCGCGAGTGAGGTGCTGCTGCGCGACCGGTCCGAAGGGGGTCACTGCATCGACAAGGCGAACTGGCTCGCCGCGAGCGCCCGCGCGGTGGGGATCCCGAGCCGCCTGCACTTCGCGAACGTTCGGAACCACGTCGGCACCGCGCGGCTCGAGGCCGAGCTCGGCTCGAACCTGCTCGTGTTCCACGGGTACGTGGAGCTCCACCTCGACGGGCGGTGGGTCGCGGCGACGCCGGCGTTCAACGTCGAGCTGTGCCGGCACCTCGGCGTCGCCCCGCTCGAGTTCGACGGCGTACACGACTCGGTGTTCCAGGAGTTCGATCCGACCGCCGGCCGGTTCATGGAGTACGTGACCGACCACGGGGTGTTCGCCGACCTCCCGTTCGACCAGATGGTCGCCGAGTGGCGGGTCCACTACCCCCGGCTGCTCGAGCGCGGGTGGCCGCGGCGGGCAGCGCCCTAAGGGGAGCGCTCCTGTCGGGCGCCTAAGCCGACTCAGCCGACAGCTCGCGGTACCCGTCGACCGCGTGCAGGTACACCCCGAACGCCATCACCGCGCCGATCCCAATCCAGCCGGACGGGGCCGGGACCCCTCCCGCGAGCGCCACCGCCGCGCCGAAGAACGGCGCCACCGCGAAGATCGAGCTCGTCCGGGCGACGCCGAGCGAGCGCTGCGCCATCAGGTACGCGCGCTCCATCCCGCCGTACCCGACGAACCCACACGCGAACACCCCGACCACCGCCGGCGGGTCCCACGGCGGCGCGCCCTCCACCAGCGCGATCGCCGGCAACAGGAGGAAGGTCGCCACCCCACCCTTCGCCCGCATCACCTGGCTCGAGTCGAACCCGGCGAGCGGGCGGCTGATCGCGTTGTCCACCGCCCACAGCGCGGTCGCGATCCCGACCGCGACCAAGCCCACCAGGCCGTCCTGGCCGTTCGACGCGTCCGACATCAACGCGGTGGCGGCGGCGACGATCGCCGCCGTGCCGACCACGAACCGCCAGCCGACCCGCTCCGCGTACAACGCGACCCCCAACGCCGCACACAGGGCGGGCTCGAGGTTCAGCAGCAGACACGACGCGAACCCGTTCGCGCGCGACAGGCCGAACGCGAGCAGGGCGGGCGCCAACACCGCACCGGACAACGCGCTCGCGGACACGCGACCCGCGGCGCTCCGCGGGATCGGAGGGCCGTTGCCTCCGAACAACGAGGACACGACGCCTGCCGCCGCCATCCCGGTCGCCAGCAGGGCAGACACCGTGAGCGGAGGCAGCTCCCCCTGGACCCACCCCAGCACCGGGGTGATCCCGCCGAAACAACAGGCGGCGATCACCGCGAACCCGATCCCTCGAAGGTGGTGTCGCGTCATCGGAGCAACATACCCCAGAACCGGTGTTGGTACCCTGGAACGGAAGTGGCACGATCGCGCGATGGCGCACGCGAACGCGCGTGGTACCATCGCCAGACAGCCAGTGGGGAGGCGACTTGGCAGCCAATTCGACCGATCAGCGGGCGTCCGTCACACCGAGCTTCACTCGGCGCTCGGGCGAGTCGACGAAGCGGGGGCCGGTGTGGTCCTGCAACGAATGGGATCCGCTGGAGGAGGTGGTGGTGGGCAGGCTCGAGGGGGCCACGTTCCCCGACTGGCCCACGATCAACCGCCACACGGTCGGCGTCGGAGAGTGGTCGGAGATCGAGCACAAGGCGGGGGGCGCGGGCAAACGGTACCCGCAGGCGATGATCGAAGCAGGGCAGCGGGCCCTGGACGGGTTCATCCGCGTACTGGAGGGCGAAGGGGTCACCGTGGTCCGCCCCGATGTCGTCTCGTACGATCGGCCGTTCTCGTCCCCGGACTGGGAGGTCGGGGTCGGGTTCAGCTGCGCCAACCCGCGCGACCCGTTCCTGGTGGTGGGCGACGACATCATCGAGTCGCCGATGGCGGATCGGAACCGGTACTTCGAGGGTCGGGCGTACCGGCGGTTGTTCCGGGACTACCTGGTGCGGGGAGCCAGGTGGTCGGCCGCGCCCCGGCCCACGCTCGGCGACGAGCTGTTCGACCCCACTTACGTGCGCCCGCCGGTGCCCGGGGCGGGTGAGTCCCTCCAGTACGTGGTCACCGAGCACGAGCCGGTGTTCGACGCGGCCGACGCGTGCCGGTGTGGGCGCGACGTGTTCGTGCAACTGAGCCACGTGACGAACCGGCTCGGCGTGCACTGGCTCCAGCAGCACCTCGGCGACGGTTTCCGCGTGCACGTGATCGAGAGCAGGAACCCCGAGGCGATCCACCTCGACACCACGTTCGTGCCGCTGTGTCCCGGCAAGGCGATCGTGAGCCCCGAGTACATCGACGTGAAGCGTTTGCCGGCAGCGCTGCGGAAGTGGGAGATCTTGGAGGCGCCGGAGCCCGTGCCCACGGTGGGGGATCCGCTGGGGATCATGTCGCGCTGGGGCGCGATCAACATGCTGATGCTCGATCCGCAGCGGCCGGTGGTGGAGGCCCGCCAGGAGCCGCTGATCCGCGCTCTGCGCGACTGGGGGTTCAGCCCGGTCCCGGTGTCGTTCGAGGCATATTATCCGTTCATGGGTGGGTTCCATTGCTCCACCCTGGATGTTCGTCGGCGCGGCACGCTCGAGTCGTACTGCGACTGACCGCTCGGCCGGCTTCCGGGAGTGGAGCGAAGACAATTCCCCCTCACCCCGGCCCTCTCCCCCGATGCGGGGGAGAGGGGGAAAACATACCTTACCCCGGCTCTAACCGGCCCCCTGCCGAAGGGAGAGGGGGAACACATACCTTACCTCGGCTCTAACCGGCCCCCTCTCCCCTCTGGGGAGAGGGTTGGGGTGAGGGGCCTGAGCCCTGCGGCCTTGCCCCCCGGCCCTCTCCTCCG
>JBEBJC010000227.1:0-10565 GCA_040080105.1 Myxococcota bacterium | reverse complement strand
CCGTTCGCGACGCCCGCGTTGCCGCCGCCGCCGCCGCCGACCCCGAGGCCCACGCCGCCCTTCACCCCGTTGGTCCCGCCCTTCCCAGGGACGCCGCCGATCCCGCCGTCGTTGGTGCCGGTGCACGCGTCGCCGCGCCCGCCGCCGTCCGGCTGGGAGCAGGTCGAGCTGCAGAACCCGACCGTGCTGTCCTCACACCCGATGTCGCCGAACCCGCCGGTGCTGCCCGAGCCGCCGGTGGCGCCCCCGGACGCGGACGCGCCGGGCCCTGCGTCACCCGACTCGACCTGGCACTCGACCAGCACCAGGCCCGAGGAGCCCCCGGACAGGGTCAGCGCGTGGGAGGAGTCCTGGGCCACGCTGGTGGAGCCCGCCCGCAGGTACAGCTGCTGCCACTCGGTGGCCGTCACCCAGCCGTCCAGCGTCTCTCCGCCGCTCGGGAGCGTGATCTCGGGCACGTCTGCGGTCGACCGGGCGGTGAACGTGGGGTCGTACCCCCCAGCCAGGTTCACCCCCTCCACGAACTCGCTGCCGAGCGTGGTGAACGGGTACACCCCGGGGGCGAGCAGCACCCACGATCGCCCGTCGGCGACGGCCACCGCGATCGCGTCGGGCAACTTGCGCTTCGCGGTGCCCGGCGACAGCCCGTCCGCGGTGTCGAGCCCGTTCACCGGGTCGACGAACACGCTGTCGAGCACGGTCCCGTCGACGCCGTCGCAGTTCTCGTCCACGTACAGCAGGTCGGGCACGTCGGGGGCGCCCGGGGCGACCGCCGCGTCGGCGTCGTCGCAGTCGCCGCCGACCCACGCCCCACAGGTGGTGGAGACGCTGCCGGCGCACGGGCCCACCTCACACGCGCAGTCGCCGTCGTCGTCGAACGACGGGGTCTCGTCGTCGACGTACGCGTCGCAGTCGTTGTCGACGCCGTCCTCGACCTCCGGCGCCCCCGGGTACACCAGGGTCTGCGCGTCGTCGCAGTCGTCGACCGGATCGACGCCCACGTAGGTCGTGCACGCCAGGTCGAGGTGGCCGTCGAGATCGACGTCTTTGTCGTCCACCACGTCGTTGCAGTCGTTGTCGACCAGGTCCGGACACACCTCGGGGCTGCCGGGGGAGCGGGCCGGGTCGTCGTCGTCGCAGTCGCCGCCGGCCGGGGTGTACCCGTCGCCGTCGAGGTCGGCCAGCGCCGGGTCGTCCACCTCGAACGTGACGAACGAGGTGCCGGCGTGCCCCGCCGGGTCGGTCGCCACCAGCTCGAGCTTGAAGTTGCCGAGCACCCACGCCGACCACACGCTGTTCACGATCCCGGTCGACGACGCGACCGCCGGCACCGTCTCGACCGTCTCGCCGGTGACCCGATCGGACAGCACCCACGACACGGTCAGCGTCTCGGGCGCGTCTTGTTCGTCCTCCACCGCGCCGGCGAACGTCACCGAGTCGCCGAGCAGCGTGAGCGCCCCATCGAACGGCGCGTCGATCGTGGTGGTCGGCTCGAGCACCGCCGGGGTGATCACCAGGTCGATCGCGTCCTCCGCCGCCTCCCCCTCCGAGTCGACCACCCGCAGCACGATCGCGTGGGTGCCGAGGGACAGCAGGGTCGACATCCGGGTCGCGCCGGAGCTGTCGGGGTCCGCCTGGCCGGGCGCGCCGAGCTCGCCGTCGATCGAGCTGGTCCACGACACCGAGGTCAGGTCGTCGATCCCGTCGCCGTCGGCGGCGGTGCCGAACAGCTCGACCACCTGGTCCTCGGTGAACGCCGAGCCCGCGGCCGGGCTGTTGATCACCACCGACGGGGGGACGTTCTTGTCCGACACCTGGATGTCGTTGCCGCAGCCCGCCACGACCAACGGAGCCACGATCCGAGCCACGGTCCGAGCCCAGTTCCCTGAGTCGCTCGCGCACATGGTCCCTCCACCCCGGAATTGTACCGCACCGGTCCGGCGGGCGGCTGCCGATGAACTTACGATCTCGACCGATCGGTGCTGCCGGTTCGACGCTTGTCGGGGTACAACGGAGTTCGATGGGCCCGACCAGCCAGCTCTGTCTCGTGTTCGGCGCGCTGTTGGCCCTGGTGGGCTTGCTCGGAGCCGGAGGCGTCGCCGCCGCCACGATGGCGCTGCAGAAGTCGCGCAAGTGCGCGCGGTGTGGCTACGGGATGGTCCCGCTCGACGACGAAGAGCTCGACTCCCTGCTCGACGGCGGGCAGAAGGCGGAGGTCGAGCTCGGCACGGTGAGCTGGGAGGGGTGGCGGTGCGCGAACTGCGCGAACGTCGACCGCCACAGCACCGTGGCCCCGCAGGCGCCGTACCGGATCTGCCCGGGCTGCAGCTACCGCACGATGCCCCTGTCGCGTGGGACCTGCGGGTTCTGCGGCAACGGCTGATCACCCCATCGTGCGGGTGACCGCCTCCACCCCCGGGACCTTCTCGATGTTCGAGATCAACCGGGTGAGCTCGCTCACGTCGCGCAGCTCGAGGTTGAGCGTGACCACCGACGGGCTGTCGGACGACGCGACCGCCTCGGCCCGGTTGATGTTCACCCCGTTCTGCTCGCAGATCTTGGTGATCTTCGCCAACATCCCGGGCCGGTCGGTGCAGTAGATCCGGATCTCGCCGTTGTGCTTGGTCTGCGCCGCCCCGTCCCACTCGACCGGGATGTGGCGCTCGGGGTCCATCCCGCCGAGTTGGGCGCAGCCGCCGCGGTGCACGGTGATGCCCCGCCCGCGGGTGATGAACCCGACCACCGGCTCCCCCGGCAGCGGCTGACAGCACTTCGCGAACGTGACCAGCAGGCCGTCTTCGCCGGTGATCAGCACCGGGCTGGTGGTGGTGCGGCGGAACCGGTTCAGCAGCGAGGTGAGCGCGCCGCCCTCCGCCTCGCGGGCCTGGAACACGCCCTCCGGCAACATGTCCTTGACGATCGACGCGAGGACCACGTTGCCCTGGGCCACCTCGACCAGCAGCGGCTCGAGGTCCTTGTAGCCGCGCTTCTTCAGCGCCTCTTTCAGCAGGCCTTCCTTGGTGACCCGCTGCAGCGACCAGCCGCACCGCTTGAGCTCGGCCTCGATCATGTCCCGCCCGAGGCGCAGGCCCTGCTCGCGCTCCTCCTGGCGCAGGTAGCGCCGGATCTTCTGGATCGCGCGGCCGGTGCGGGCGACCAAACACCAGTCGCGCGACGGCCGCTGGTTCTCGGAGGTGAGGATCTCGACCGTGTCGCCCGACTGCAGCTGGTACCGCAGCGGCACCATCCGGCCGTTGATCTTCGCCCCGGTGCACCGGTGGCCCACGTCGGTGTGCACGGCGTACGCGAAGTCGAGCGTGGTGGCCCCGAGCGGGAACCGCTTCACGTCGCCCTTCGGGGTGAACACGAACACTTCGTCGGCGTAGAACTCGACCTTCACCGCCTCCATGAAGTCGGTCGCGTCCTCCGCCTCTCGCGCGGCGTCGAACAGGTCGCGGATCTTCGCGATCTGGATCACCTCGTCCGGGGTGAGCCGGAGGTGCCCTTCCTTGTACTGCCAGTGGGCCGCGATGCCGTCTTCGGCGATCCGCTCCATCTCGGGGGTGCGGATCTGGATCTCGACCCGGCGGTTCTCCGGGCCGATCAACGTGGTGTGCAGCGACTGGTACCCGTTCGGCTTCGGGCGCGCGATGTAGTCCTTGATTCGGTCGGGCACCGGCGGGAACGACGCGTGGATCAGCCCGAGCACGAGGTAGCAGGCGCCCACGTCGTTCGCGATGATCCGGAACGCGAGCAGGTCGGGCACCTCGTCCGGGCCGACCTGCTGCCGGTCCATCTTGCGGAAGATCGAGGCCGGGTGCTTCGCCCGCCCGCGGATCGCGCACGGGATGCCGTGGCCGTCGAGCCCGGCCTTCAGCGCGTCGACCACCCGGTCGATGTACCGCTCGCGGTCGGACTGGGTGTCGTCGAGGAACCGCAGCACCGCCGCGTACTCGGTCGGGTGCAGCACCTGCATGCAGAAGTCTTCGAGCTGATCCTTGATCTTCGTGAGGCCGAGCCGGTTGGCGATCGGGACGTAGATCTCCTGGGTCTCCCGGGCGATCTGGCGCTGCTTCTCCTCGTTGCCGTGGCCGCCCAGGGTGCTCATGTTGTGCAGCCGGTCGGCCAGCTTCACCAGGATGACCCGCAGGTCCCGGCTCATCGCCAGCATCATCTTGCGGAAGTTCTCCGCCGCGAGCTCCTCGTGCGAGCGGAACTTCAGCTTGCCGATCTTGGTGACGCCGTCGACGAGCTCGGTGATCTCCGGCCCGATCTCGCTCTCCATCTCCTCCTTCGAGATCGGGTTGTCCTCGAGCGCGTCGTGCAGCAGCGCGGTCGCGATGGTCTCCACGTCCATCCGGAGGTCGGCCAGGATCTGCGCGACCGCGAGCGGGTGGGTGAGGTACGCCTCCCCGGTCTTGCGGGTCTGGCCGGCGTGGGCGCGGGCCGCGAGCAGGTACGCCGTCATCACCGGCTTCACGTCCGCGTCGGGCGAGTAGCTCCGGATCTGGTCGACGATCGACGACAGGCTACACGCAGGATCCACGACGTCACCCATGACGGGATCTTAACCCTGCGTCGGCCGACGGGTGCGAAACGGTTTACGCACCCGCCGCGAGCTCGGACAACACCCGAGACAACGCCCGCCGCCGCCGATCGCGCCGGTGGGTCTCGGCGAGCACGATCCCACGCAGCACGGCGCGGCTCGTGTCCACCTCTTCGTTGACCAGCAGGTAGTCGTAGTCGGCGGCGCCGTACAGCTGGTGCGCGGCCTGCGCCATCCGGCGGGCGACCGTGGCCTCGTCGTCGGTGTCGCGCCCGCGCAGGCGCTGTTCGAGCACCACGAGGGACGGCGGCAACACGAACACCGACACCACGCCGGGCCACCGCCGCCGGACCTGGGCCGCCCCCTGGACGTCGATGTCGAGGACCAGCGAGCGGCCGGACGCGAGCGCCCGCTGGGTCGGCTCGCGCAGGGTCCCGTAGCTCCGGTCGTACACGGTCGCGTGCTCGAGGAACGCCTCGGCCTCGACCCACGCCTCGAACTGCTCGGGCGGCACGAACAGGTAGTCGACCCCCTCGACCTCGCCCGGGCGCGCCTGCCGGGTGGTGGCGGACACCGAGAACGACAAGCCCGGCACCTGCGCGATCGTGTCCTTGATCAGCGTGGACTTCCCCACGCCCGAAGGCCCGGAGATCACGAACAGCACGCCCTCGTCCGGCAGCCCGTCCGACACGATCACTCCACGTTCGCCGACTGCTCGCGCATCCGCTCGAGCGCGGTCTTCAACACCACCACGCGCTGGCTGATCGGGTGCTCGGCCGCCTTGCTCCCGATCGTGTTGACCTCGCGGTTCATCTCCTGCAGCAGGAAGTCGAGCCGACGCCCCACCGGCTCGGCCGCGTCGAGCGCCTCGCCGAACTGGTCGCAGTGGCTGCGCATCCGGGCGAGCTCCTCGCTCACGTCGGCCTTGTCGGCCAGCAACGCGACCTCCTGCGCGATGCGGTACGGCTCGAACCGCTCCCCGATCATCCGCTTGATCCGCGCCTCGAGCCGCTGGCGCACCCGATCGTTCACCCCGGCCGCGACCACCTCGATCTCGCCGAGCAGGCCGCGGATCTCGGTGAGGAACCCCTCGAGCTCGACGTGGATCGACTGGCCCTCGGTGCGCCGCATGGTGATGAGGTCGGCGATCGCCGATTGCAGCGCGGCCTCGACCACCGGCCACTCGGAGACCACCTCGACCTCGGCCTCGGTGACGGTGAGCACCCCGGGCTGCTGCAGGATGAACGCGAACGGCACCTCGCGGTGGACGTTGCCGACCACGTCGATCGCGAGCTCGTTGATCACCCGCTCGTACTCGCGCGCCAGACCGATGTCGGCCACGACCCGGCTCGCCGGGACCTTCGCGCTCCGCCGCACGTAGGCGTCGAGCCGGCCGCGGTTGAACGGGTCCTTCAACACGTTGTTGATCCGCGGCTCCAGCGCCACGTACTCCCGCGGGCAGCGCAGCTGGAGGTCGCGGAACCGATTGTTCACGCTCTTCAGCTCGACGACGACGGTCAGGTCGCCGTTGGACGCTTCGCCGCGGCCGTAGCCGGTCATCGAGTGGAGCACGCCTCTCCCGGGCCGTCCGGCTCCGTAACGCGGCGCGCGGGCGGGGTCACCGCGGCCCGACGTTCTGCAGCCTCCGGGCCTGCTCGGGCGTGAGCTCGAACGCCTGCTCGAGCGGCAACGTGGGGTCGGCGAGCCACGCCACCGGCACCGGGATCGACGCCACGTCGCGCGGGTACAGGTCGAGCCGCTGGCCGCGCTCGATCCGGACCACCGCGTCGACCAGCGGGCTCGTCACCAGCGCGCACAGCCGATCCAGGTCGAGCCGCGGGTCGCGCGGCACGACCACGGTGCAGGTGTGCCCGACGTACACCCCGTTTCGGTCGACCGCCGCCCGCACCGGGCCTCGCCCGCGGATCCGCTGCAGTACGAGCTTCGGCGGCTCGAACAGCTCGGGTGACTTCGGGCGGTGCATCACCCGCGGCTTGTAGTCGAGCCACCGCCGCTGCCCGAGGAAGAACTCGCGCGCGTCGGCGTACGGCACCCGGCCTGGCCCCGGCAGGTCGTGGATCAGCGCGGCCTTCCCCCCTTCGGGCCCGTGCGCCACGAGGCCGGTGTCGACCAGCGCCAAGCTCCCGAGCGGCTCGCTGCGCGCGCGCACGTGCTCGACCAGCGCCACGTCTCCCGGGGCGAGGGTGGGATCGAGCGGCGCGGCCTCGAGCCGGAGCAGCTCCTCGGGAGTCAGCCCCGACGGCAGCGGCGCGGGCCCGCGGTCGACCTGCAGCACGATCACCCCGACCTCGACCGCCACGCCGGGGAACGGCATCGGACCGACCAGCGTGGCCACCCGGTGCCGCGCGATCCACCGCCGGCGCAGCACGGTGCCGTACGGCTGGACCAGGGCCGGGAACGGCAACACCAGGCCGACCGCGCCCCCCGGGCGCACCCGGTCCACCGCGGTGGCCGCGAACGGGATCACCAGGTCGAACCGACCGCGCAGCCACGGGAACCGCCGGCGGAGCTCGGTGCGCAGACCCTTGTCCTGCCGCTCGGGTGGGACGAACGGGGGGTTGCCGCACAGCAGGTCCACCCGCTGGCCGTGCCGCAGCGCGTCCTGCTTCGCCAGCCGCGCCTTCGGGACCGCGATCGCGGCGACCTCGAGCGCCGCCTCGTCGAGGTCGGTCCCGAACACCTCGGTCACCCCGGCCTCGACCATCGCGAGCAGGAACGCGCCGGTGCCACACGCGGTGTCGAGGCCGGTGCGCACCGGGCCGTCCACCGACCGGATCGCGGCGCGCACCACCCGCCGCGCGAGGTCCATCGGGGTGTCGAACGCGCCGCGGGTCCGCCGCCCCGCGGTGTCGAGCGACGGGAACGGCTGACCGCGCGAGATCCGCGCCACCGCGCTGCGGGTGTCCACGTCCACCACCGCCAGGGTCGAGGTGAGCCCCAGGTCGTGGTCCGCCACCGACCGCTGGGCGCGCGCGAGCGTGCCCGCGTGCGCCACCACGTCCCACGGGTTTCGAGCCACTTGCTCCGCGGCCGCGCGAACCGCCGTCCGGTGGTCCTGTCCGTTCGCCGCAGCCCGCAGGTACCGGTCGAGCGCCTCGTTCACTACACCCTCGTGTCGCCGATGGTGCCACAGGGGATCGGCGAGGGCGAGTGTTATGCAAGGGCGATGGGCGAACCGAACGGCGGGTGGGTGGAGCACCACCCGGGAGTGTGGGCGCGCGGGTGGCTCGACGACGGCGGGGCCGCGCTGACCGAGTGGCGCCTCGACCCGGCCACCACTTGGAGGGTGGACCGACCCGAGCCGTGGTCCGTGTTCTGCATCGGCGGCGCGGGGGAGGTCGACGGCGCGCCGACCCGAGACGGCGACCGACGACGGTTCGCGCAGCAGCGACCGATCGAGCTGGTCGCGGGCCCCGAGGGCCTGCGCCTGGTGGCGGTGGTCGCCACGAGCCTCGCCGGGAGGGACCTCGCGGGCGCGCGCCTCGCGGGCCGTGACCTGTCCGGGGCCGATCTGGCGGGCGCGGACCTCACCGGAGCCGACCTCACGGGCGCGGACCTCGAGGACGCGGTGTGTTGCGGCGCCGACTTCACCAGCGCGCGGATGGTCGGGATCCACGCGCCGGGGATCGACCTCGCGGGCGCCCGGATGGCGCGCGCCGACCTTTCGGGGGCGGACCTGCGGGGCGCGGTGCTCGCCGGGGCGAACCTCACCGACGCGAACCTCGCCCGGGCCGACCTGCGCGACGCCGACCTCACCGGCGCCGCGCTCGAGGGGTGCGACCTGACCCAGGCAGACCTGCGCGAGGCGGACTGCCGCGGCGCGCGGCTCGAGGCGGCCCTGCGCGACCACACCCGGCTCGACTCCGCCCGGCTCGACGGCACGGGGCTCGACCACGACTGATCCGCTCCGCCCGGCACCGGGCCGCGCGGATCTGCGATAGTGTCGGAGGGCCCGAGGGGCGTCGCGGAGGTGAGGTGGACCTACACACGCTCGGGTCGGAGCTGCTGCGCGCCCTCCGCGGTCGGCGGAGCCAGGTCGCGTTCAGTCGGCGGCTCGGCTTCCGCAGCAACGTCGCCCACGCGTGGGAGACCGGTCGCCGGTACCCCGACGCGCCCGACGTGTGGCAGGCGGCGCGGGCGCTCGGCCTGCCGGTCGACCTGAACCTCACCCGGTTCTTCGGCGGTGAACCCGGTCCCGGCGTCGACCCGGGGACCGCCGACGGCACCGCGGCGTTGCTCCGCCACCTGCGGCGCGAGCAGCCGATCGCCGACCTCGCGGCCGCCGCGGGACGGTCGCGCCACCAGGTGTCGCGGTGGCTCAACGGGGTGGCGATCCCTCGCCTGCCCGACTGGCTCGCGATGGTCGACGCCTGCACCCGCCGCGTGCTCGACTGGATCGCGATCTTCGTCGACCCGGCGTCCCTCCCGTCGGCGGCGGAAGCATGGGAGCGGCTCGAGGCGGCGCGCACGCTGCTCCTCACCGCGCCGCACGCGCAGGTGGTCCTCGTCGCCACCGATCTCGACGCGTACCGGGCGCTTCCGGCGCACGACGACCGGTGGCTCGCGCGACTGCTCGGGCTCGAGGTGTGGGAGGTCGCGGGCGCGATCGACCGGCTGGTCCACGCGGGGCTGCTCGAGCGGCAGGGGCCCTCGTACGCCCCCGCGGTCGCCGCGACGGTCGACACCCGGCGGCACCCCGACACCGGGCGCGCGCTGAAGGTGTACTGGGCCGAGGCGGTGCGGCGGCGGCTCGACGCGCCCGGGGCGTCGGTGAGCACCAACGTGTTCACGGTGAGCGCCGCCGACCACCAGCGGATCCTCGAGCTGTACCGCAACACGTTCCGCCAGATGCGCGCGATCGTCGCTGCGTCGGCCCCGGCAGAGCGGGTGGTGCTGATCCAACAGGCCCTGATCCCCCTCGCGGATCCGCGCGCGGGCGAGTGACCCTGCGGGTGGCGAGCGGCGCGGGGACGCGGCAGGCTGGGGGCGAGGTGACCATGGTTTGGCTCGGGCTGGCGGCGTGTGAACGGCCCACGGCGAGCGGGATCCAGATCGGTGAGACCGACACCGCCCTGGTGGAGAGCTCGGTGTCGACCTGGGACGTCCCGGAGTGGCAGGACGCGATCCCGACCGAGCGCACCGGCCGGCTGTTCCCACCGGACGGCGAGCCGGTAGAAGCCGCCCTGACCCTCGTGTGGGGCGCCCTGGTGGAGGGCGGGCTGCAGGTCGACCTGACGCTGTCGGCCCCGCCGCAGGTGGAGCTGCACACCGCCGCGCTCGCGGTGCCGACCGGTCCCGCCAGCGCGGAGCTCTCGCTCGACGGCACGCCCACCGCGCGGCTCCACGCCGAGTGGGGCCTGTGGTACGGCGAGCTGTTCGACACGCCCGGCGGGGCGTTCGTCGGCGCGGTCCTGCTCGACGAACCGTAGCAGATTCGCGCAGACCGAGGCGGACCTGCCCCCCGATATGCGCGGATCCGACCTGGTTCGACCGACCCCCTCGAGGCACGAGGGGGCAGGAGGTCCGATGATCGGGTTCGCGTGGCTCGGGTGTGTAGGGGGCGGGCAGACCGTGCCGTGTGGGGACACCGCGTGCAAGCCGCCGCCGTTGGTCCCGTTCGCGGACTGCACCGGCGACAACGGGGAGTACACGTTGACCGACGCTCGGATCGTCGACGACGTGCTCGAGGCGGACGTGTCGTACGGCGGCGGGTGTCGGTCCCACCAGTGGGAGCTGTGTCGGCACGACGGCGGGGAGTTCCTGCCCGGGGACCCGCCGGTGGCGCGCCTGTCGATCGTGTTCGAAGACAACGGCGACACCTGTGACCTCGGGTACATCGAGACCCGGACGTTCGACCTGCTGCCGCTGCGCGAGGCGTGGGTCGAGGGCGGCGGCTCCGAGACCGACTTGTTGCAGATCTCGCTCGACGGGAGACTGCTCGACTACCCCTAGGGCGGGTATCGTGACCCGATGAAGTTCACCCGACGTGGTTTCGTGT
>JBEBJC010001284.1:0-2236 GCA_040080105.1 Myxococcota bacterium | reverse complement strand
GCCATCTCCCTCGAGGAGGTCGACGCCGTCGCCGGCGTCGAGGGTGTCGTCGTCGGCGGAGGTGCCGCCGCCGAAGCAGTCGAACCCGCACAGCTGGTCATCGCCGGCATGGCCGGTGAGGTCATCGCTCCCGCCACCGCCCACCAGGTAGTCCCACGTCCCTCCACCGACGTTCGAACCCAACATGAGGTCGTCGCCGGCGCGGCCATAGGCCTTTGTGGCTGCGTGGGTCACCTTGAGCGTCGACCAACCGAAGCTCAGCGAATCGTCGAACTCGGTCCCATCCAACGTGATACTGGTGGTCAGGTGCGGTACCGGGTTGTCGTTCACCCAGCAACAGAACGAGGCTCCGTCGATTGTGCCGAAGATCGAGTAGGTCCGGTTCCCGGTTTGGTTGTAGTCCTCTACCGCGAACACTTGGGCGCCAGCGCCCCCATTTCCCGAGAGGTTGTGGCAGTTGATCTGGGCGTTGCTTCCGCCGTTCAGCTCGCAGATGTTGGTGCCGCTGCACGACTCGTTCTTGTACACATCGGGCGCATGGTCGCCACCACAATCGCCCAATGTGGTGGCCTCCGCGGCGGCAGTGAGGTACGGGCCGATCACGGAGCCTCCTCGACGATCGGAGCGTCGATGATGAGTTCTGTGACCGTCGAGTCCGCCGAAGCGAGCACCAGCACGCGAAACAGCTCCGGAGAGTCGAAGTCGATCAACACCGCGCCATCGGGAGGGAGGTAGTCGGCTGGGAGCGTAGGCGGTTCCTGCGTGCCGATTGTGAAGCCGAGGCCGGGAGTGTCGTTCCCCTCGGCAAGTGCTGCGAGATCATCGGTCCCGAAGGCGGGACCGGTCTCACACTGGGCGTTCACCTGGCCAACCGTCGGGACCATGACGAAGGCGGAACCCCAGAACCGCTCCGAGGTGCCGTCGACGTTCACCCCCAGCACTACCGGGGTGTCGGCGGCGACCGGGAACCGCATCGCGCACCCGTCGTCGATCCGGGTCGGCTGGGTGGTGGACACGATCGAGTACGGGGTGGTGGTCTCCCCCGCAGCGCTGCGGCGCAGATCATCACTCGCGTCGTGTACGCCCTGCTGGCATCCGGCGCCCCACAGGCAGACCGCCACCGCACCCGTGAACCCGAGACAGTTCCCTCGAACGGCACCCATCCAACCGTCGCGCATCGGAGCTCCTTGGAGGTCCCCTGTTCGGGACCAAGGACATCCTACCCCCCCCCCCGGGGGTCTTGTCGAGTCTTCAATTCAACAAGGTGGATTGCCACTGTCGGTATCCGATCCTCCGAGGGACAACGCTGCCTGTCTAGCGGAGTATCGACTGATCGTCCGCCCTGTGACCGAGCGGGCGTGTGCCACTGTGGCGGTCAGGTCGCCTGGAACGTCGCCCGCACCACGATCCGACCCGCCTCGAGCTCGGTCGCGCGGATGTCGGCCCGGTAGTCGGCGAATCGGAACGTCGACACGATCTGCGACAGCGCCCCTTTGGCCCACCCCGGCCCGCCGGGCTTCCAGTCGCGCGGAGGGCCGAGCTGGCGCTGCAATTGCTCGGTGGCCGAGGTGACCCACGCGTCGGCGGCTCCGGCGTCGAGCCCGTGCACCGCCGCGTCTACCGCGACCAACTGGTCGCCTGTGTCGAACCGGAGCAACAGCTCGTTCACCGCGGCGGGGGCATCGCCCACCGGCAACGCGCCCACGCCGGTGCACCGCATCCCCACCGGACCCACCTCGGTACAGGTCGCGCCGCGGGACGATGCCCAGGCCAGCACCGCGGCTCGGTCGGTGCGCCCGAAGGTGAACCCGAGCGCCGGACGGACCGGCGCAGGGGTGGTGCGGTGGTTCGCGACCGGAGCGTCGCCGACCCACGCGGTGAACCGCGACGAGGTGAGCGCCGCTGTGGCCAGCATCGCCGCCAACAGGGCGCCTCCGACCCACGGGGCGAGGGGCGACAGACGGGTCATTCGAGCTCCTGGGTGCACCCGTACCTACGGCCACCGCCGCGGTTCGGATCACCCGATCAGGCGAGCGCGCGCGCCAGCGCTTCCAGGCTCGCCAGATCGTGCACCGGCCGATGCTCGTGTACGTTCGGCAGCAGCGCCGCCACCCCTGCCGCCACCGGCTCGAACCCAGCGAACCGCAGCAGGGGGTTCAGCCAGATCACCCGCTTGCACGACCGCCGCAGCTTCGCCGACGCCTCGCGCAGCTCCTCGGGCGACTCGCGCTCGAGC
>JBEBJC010000226.1:0-10597 GCA_040080105.1 Myxococcota bacterium | reverse complement strand
CAGGTCGCCCCGAGCGCGGCCGCGGGAGGGACCAGCAGCAGCGGCCCGATCACGTGCCGCCACGGCCCGTCGGCGAGCCCGATCGTCACCGGCATCCCGATCGCCCACCCGGCGGCGAACAGCTCGAGCGCGACATACCCTCGCCGGGCGTCGCGGATCCGGCCGGCGAACAGGCCCCCCGCCGCGAGCCCGACCATGAACGCGGCGACGGTGGCGGCGGCGGCCGGGGCGGACGCGCCGATCACCAGCGACATGCGGCGGAACCACACCGCCTCGTAGGTCAGCGCGGCGGCTCCCGACAACGCCAGCACCGCGGCCCATCCGCCCGCGCCCTCCCGGTCCGCCGCCACTGGCCCCCCGATCCGTGTTGCCGACGACGGGGGAGTTTGGCACCCTCTCGTGGCAGCCGCCCGGCGTTTCTTGGTCGAGCCCCGAAGGGCGGCTTAGCAGGGTGGGGGAGGGACGAGTTGCTGGTGTTCACGCTGGTCCTCACGTCGGCGCGCGCGCAGACCACCACCGCCGCACCGGCGAGCGCCGGGTTCGACGCACACGGGTTCGAGCTGGTCGCGCTCGACGCCGATCCGCGCGACGCGTACACCGTCCAGCGCCCCGGCGGGTTCTCCCAGGCCGATTGGTTCGGCGCGGCGCTGATCGAGTACGCGCGGGCCCCGCTGGTGCGGATCACCGAGACCGAGGCCGGCGAGCAGCGGGTGTCGCCGGTGGTCGACAACCTGCTCGCGGCGAACGTGTCGGTCGGCGTCGCGCCGTTCGAGCGTCTCCGGCTCGACGTCACGGCCCCGTTCTACGCGTTGTCCACCGGGGACGACTACCTCGCGCAAGGCCCGGCGATGGGCGACCTGCGCGCCGGCGGGATGGTGGTCGCGCTCCGCCCCGACCCACTCGACCCCGACGGCGGCGGGTTCGGCCTCGGCCTGATCGGGCAGGCGATCTTCCCCACCGGGACCCCGTCGCGGTACCTCGGCTCCGGCGGCTACGGCGCGGTCACCAAGCTCGCGCTGACCTACGAGTTCCGCCGGGTCACGATCACCGCCGACGGCGGGGTCCAGTTCAACCCCGCGGTCGAGCTGGAGAACGTCAACGGGAGTGACGAGGCGCTCGCCGGGCTCGCGATCGGGGTGCTCGCGAACGACGAGTTCGGGTTCACCCTCGAGGGCCACACCGAGCCCTCGCTGGCCCCGGCCGCGATCCCGAAGGGCGACCCGATCCCGCTCCCGCCGGTCGAGGGCCTGCTGTCGCTCCGGTACGCGTCACACTCGGGCGCGCTGTGGACCGTCGGCCTCGCGGCGGGGCTGACCGACGGGCCCGGGGTCGCCCAGTACCGGCTCTTGGTCGGCGGAGGGTTCGGTTCGCGCCAGACCGCCGCGAGCCTCGACGTGGACACGATCGGCGTGCTCAGAGCGTCGGACCTGTGCCCGCTCGAGGCGGAGAGCCTGAACGGCTGGAAGGACGAGGACGGCTGCCCCGACCGCCTGGGCTCGCTGCAGCTCGACGTGCGGTACCGCACCGAGTCGCGCGCCGCCGACGCCGAGATCACCGGGCCGAACGGGGTGCAGAACATCCGGATCGGGCCGCAGGGCCTGACGCTCGACGCCGTGCCAGGCACGGTGTTCGGGGTGGAGGCGTCCGACGGGTGCCTCGCCGGGACCGGCAACGCCACCGCCGGCGAGGTGGGCACCGCGCTGGTGGTCGAGATGCAGCCCGTGTTCGACGCGGAGCTCCGGGTCGAGGTCGTGGGCCCGACCGACACGCCGCTCGGCGGGGCGCTGGTCGCGTGGAAGAGCGAGCACCCCGAGTGTGTCCCGGTGGGGACCGCGATCGCCGATCAGTCGGGCGGGGTGGTCCAAGGGGTCGCGTCGGGCAAGCACACGCTGGTGGTCACCGCGAGCGGGCACAACGTGATCGAGCAGCCGGTCGAGGTGCTGGTCGGCGACCGTCGCACCGTGCGGGTGAAGTTGGCCGCGAGCAAGATCGTGCTGGAGAAGAAGGAGATCCGGATCCTCGAGAAGGTGCAGTTCGAGTTCGGCAAGGCCGTGCTGCGGAGCGAGTCGTACCCGCTGCTCAACGAGGTGGCGTCGGTGATCGTGCAGAACCCGGAGGTCGGCCGGGTCGAGGTCGGCGGGCACACCGACAACAAGGGCTCCGACACGTTCAACCTCCAGCTGTCGCAGAGCCGCGCCGACGCGGTCAAGGACTACCTCGTGGGCCAAGGGGTGCCGCTGTCTCGCCTGGTCTCGGTGGGGTACGGCGAGACCCGCCCGATCGACACGAACAAGACCGAGAGCGGGCGCGAGGCGAACCGTCGGGTCGAGTTCCGCCTGATCGACCAGTCGCCCCCGGGCGGGGGTGCTCGGTGAGGACTGGGCTGGCGCTCCTCCTCGGCGCGCCATGGTTCGGCGCCCTCCGCTCCGCGGACGCGGGCGCTGCACCGGCAGACTCCGACGGCGACGGGATCCCCGACTCGGTCGAGGCGCCGAACGGGGACTACGACCACGACGGGATCGACGACATCGACGACCCGGACGACGACGACGACGGGCTGCCCACCCTCGACGAGGGTCCCGACGACGCCGACGGCGATCTGCTCCCGAACTACCTCGACCTCGACAGCGACGAGGACGGCTCGCCCGACGCGGACGAAGGCGGGCGCGACACCGACGAAGATGGCGTGCTCGACTTCGTCGACCCCGACGACGACGGGGACGGCGTGCCGAGCTCGACCGAGGCGACGTTCGACACCGACCGGGACGGGATCCCGAACACGCTCGAGCCCGACGACGACGACGACGGGCACCTCACCGCCGACGAAGGGGGCGCCGACCCCGACGCGGACGGGTTCCCGAGCTACCGCGACGAGGACTCGGACGGCGACGGGCTGCCGGATCGGGACGAGAGTCTCGACGACCCCGACGGAGACGGGACCCGCAGCTTCGAGGACTCCGACGCCGACGACGACGGCACCGGCGACGCGGAGGAGGGCACGGGCGACCCCGACGCCGACGGGGTCCAGAACTACGAGGACCCCGACGACGACGGAGACACCTTGGCGTCGGCCGACGAGGTGGGCGACACCGACGGCGACCGCCGCCCGGATCGGTTCGACCCGGACGACGACAACGACGGGATCCCGACCCGGGTCGAGGTGGCCGACGGGGCCGAGTTCGGCGTCGACGTGGACGGCGACGGCCAGGTCAACTGGCACGATCCCGACTCCGACGGCGACGGCCTGCGTGACTCCGATGAGGGCCCCGTCGACGCCGACGCGGACGGGATCCCGAACTACCTCGACCCGGGGCGGGGCTACGCCCTGTACTACGCCGGTTCGGGTTGGCTGCGCGGGTGCGCCACCGCTCGGTGGGGCCCTGGGACCACGGCATTGCTGCTGATCGCGGCGACGAGGAGGAGGCGGTGAGGACGCTCGGAATGTGGTTGTTGCTCACGGGCGCCGCCGTCGCGGCGGGGCCTGGCCCAGAGGTGAGCCGGTCCCGCGGACGGACCGACGGCGTGGTGGTGTTGTGGCCCCGGCTGGTGCCCGAGACCGAAGACGCGACGATGGTCGCGCTGGCGGAGCGGCTGCAGACCCGGGTGCAGCAGGTCGCGGTGACCGCCGCGCCTCCCACCCGGGTCGACGTACGCCCGGCGCCCGAGCGGGTGTGCCCGATGGCGGGCTGCCGGGCGACCTCCGCGGCGCTGATGGTGGCGCACCAGGACGGCGGCTGCGCGGTGCTCGCGGTGGTCGGCAGCCCCGGCCGCTCGCCCCTGCGGCTGGTTCCGCTCGCGGGCCGGTTCGACCTCGACGCGCCCACGCTCGAGTTCCGCGAGCCCCCCGAAGGCAAGGTGGTCGTGAAGGAGTTCGTGCCGTGCGCCGCAGTCGAGCAGTCGATCGACGGCGCGGCGCTGGCGGCGCTGTTCGGCACCCCCGCGCCCGCGGCAGCTCCGGTCGCCGAGGCCCCCCCTACCGTTCCCTGACGAACGGCTCTGCGGCGAGCCGCTCCGTGATCAGCGAGCGGAGGCCCAGGTCGTCTTCAGGTCGAGCGTGCAGCTCGGCGCGGTGTCGACCAGCAGGCCGTTCACCAGCAGCTCGCCTCCCGCCGCGTCGATCTCCACCGTGGCGCCGCCCGTGAGCTCGCCCGGCGCGCAGGTCGGCTCCGAGGTCGAGAAGGTGCACGACTCGGGCTCACACGCGGTGACGCCGTCGTAGGTCGCCTCGACGTTCGACCCGAGCGGGACCGACAGGCGCCACGCCTCGGTGCGGGTGCAGGTCGGTCCGGCGACCTGCGCCACCACCGCGCACCCACCCTCCGGATCGTGGTCGATCTCCAGCGTCGCGCCCGAGTGGTCGTCGTACCAGGCGCCGAAGTCGAACTCACCACACTTCACCGCGGCGAGCTCCCACGTGCCCTTCCACGGGCAGTTCTTCAGCTCGGAGTTGGTGGGGGTGCCGGTCTCGGCGCTCTCGGGGACGGAGGTGCGCCCGAGGCCGCTGTTCGAGCACGCTGCGGCCAGCAGCACCAGGACTCCCCAGGACGGAGTCCGAGGACCGAAGTTGACGCGGTTCATGTTCCAGACTCCAAGGGTGCCCCAATCGCGGCGGGACCGATCCCGCCGATCGAATTTGCGCTCGCCCCCGCCCGGCGTCAACACCTTCCGTGTTCGGTGCACTCTGGAATGGGGCATGCTACCCCTCGGAGGTCCCGGAGTCGGCATGTGGGTATTGGCCTGGTTGCTTAGTGGACCCTCGCTGGCGGTCGACGCCGACGTGACCGAAGAGGTCGTGGTGTGGGGCGACCTGTTCGCCCGGTGGGACGACACTCGGTGGAGCATCGCGAACGAGATCGGGATGCCGTTCCCGTTCTTCCTCCGGCGCGACGAGAACCTCGAGTTCGCGAGCACCGAGATGGTGGTCAAGGCGGTGATCGGCTGCTCGAAGGAGTGGAAGCTCAGCGGCCGCAAGTTCGAGGTCGGGTGCGAGATCGAGGACTTCGCGATCCAAGCCTCGATGGCCGAGGACCGGGTGAACGACGAGGACATCGCGCGGGCGCAGTCGGTGCTCGACGAGGTCGACGCGAAGCTCACCGGGGCGAAGCTCCAGCTGCAGGTGTCCGACGATGGGCGAGTCACCAACGTGTCGCTCGAGGGGATCACCGCCGAGAACGCCCGCCAGCGCTCGATGGAGGAGACCCTCACCCAGATCCTGTCGCGGCTGATCGGCGGGTTCGACCTCAAGCTGCGCAAGTACAACCAGCTCAACGAAGGGAAGTGGCACGAGTACAACGCCAAGGTGCTCGCGATCCCGCGCCCCCCCGAGTACACCAACGCGGGTCAGACGGGTTCGAACCTGGTCGTGCACTACCTGAACCGGTACCGCGGCCACCTGATGGTGCAGAGCATCGGCAAGGGGCTCGAGCAGCTCACCGTCGCCGGCCAGGTGCGGAACTTCACCCTCGACCTGATCGGTGTCAGCATCTTCGACGAGCGGGAAGGGTACATGCTCGAGCGGGTGTGGGCGATCAAGGGCGTGGAGACCGCGTCCAGCTTCTTCTCGTCGGGCGGCTATTACAACAACGGCCGGATCGCGGTGCTCGGCACGGCCGACAAGCCCGACCTGGGCCCGAGCCGGGTGGTCAACGGCAGCCGCCAGAACTTCGCCAACCTCCCGCCGTGGGAGCGGATGGAGCAGCCGTCGTCGCTCGAGCGATAGCGGAGCTTCAGTCCACCACCGCGAGCTCACCCAGCCACCCCGCGACCGGGGCCGCAGCCGAGCGGGCGCTCGGGGCGCCGCCGAGCGTGGCGCGCATCACGTCTGCCAGGATGTCCTGCGCTTCTTGAACGAGGCCGAGCTCGCTCAGGGTGCGCGCGTACGCCAGCGCGTCGGTGGGAGAGGTGTCGCCGTCGACCAGCGCGATCACCGCGCTCGCGCTCCCGCCGACCGCCCGGATCAGGCTCCAGCAGGCCTCGTCGTCGGATTGGAGCACGTCGAACACCGTCTGGAACCAGACCGCCCAGTCGAGCACGGTACCTCCGCCGGAAGGGGACGCTCGAAGCGTATACCCAAATCCGACTGACCGTCCAGAATGTTCGGGGCCCCGCTCAGCGGCAGGGGGCCGGACCTTGCATCACTGGGCCTCGATCCTCCACTTCTCCCTCGGTGTCCTGGAGGTATCCGAGCGCGGTGAGCATCGCCGACTCCTCGGAGGTCAGCTCCTCGATCTGGTTGTCGATGGTGAACCGACCGGTGAACGACACGCCGCACCCGTCGGCCGGGACCGTCCCGCCGAACGCCTGCCACGGGCCTTGCCCCGCGCCGCCCTTCGGGGAGAACCGCACCACCGCGTCGCGCGGCTCGACCGCGAACCGCACGCCGGCGCCGACCTCGAGCGCGTCGTTTCGTCGGACCCCGTCCTGGAAGATCACCCCCTCGGTGACCTGGACCTTCCCCGCGGCGGTCGCCTGCCACGGCTGGCCGAGCCAGCCCATCAGCTCGGTGAACAGGCCCTCCGCCTCCTCGCGGTGCGCCCCGTACGCGTTGACCGCACACCGCGGATCCGCCGCCAGATCACACAGGGCGCGCACCCCGTGCGACACGTCGACGATCAGGTCGTACGGCGGTTCGTGCCACCGATACACCAAGGTGTCGAACCGGCTCGTGTCGGCGAACCGCGCGGCGACGTGGTCTGCCGCAGCCGGGCCCCCGCGCAGCTCGGTCACCCGCTCCACCCCGTCCTTCGCCGACGGGAACGGGACGTTCGCGAGCGCGGCGACGGTGGGGGCGATGTCCTCCGTGCCGACGCGGGTGGACACCCGAGCGGTGGGCACGCCGGGCCCGTTCACGATCAGCGGTACCTCGAGCTGCTCGGGCCACAGGGTGTGCGCGTGGCCCCAGCTGCCGCGCTCGCCGAACTCCTCGCCGTGATCGGCGGTGACCACCACGACCGCGTCGCGCTGCGACCGCCAGCGCTCGAGGAACTCGCGCAACATCGCGTCGGTGAACGCGATCTCCTCGTCGTACTGGGCGATCTGGTGATCGAGCTGGACCTTCGGGATCATCCGCTGGAGGTACGCGGTGTAGTTCTTGTACGGCTCGTCGCCCCACCGGGGCTTCCGGTCGAACTTCTCGTTCCACGGCGCCGGGGGATCGTACTGGTAGTGGGCGTCGTACACGTGCAGGAACAGGAACATCGGCTGGCCCGGCGGTTGGTCCTGGGCCCAGTCGAGCGCGTGGTGGAACACGTGGTCCGCGTCGACCGTCGACAGGTTGTTCGTCTCCTTGTCGCGGATCCCGAAGTCGTGGAACTGGTGGAACCCGCGGTCGAACCCGAACCGGCTGGACACGAACAACGTGGCCACCACCCCGGCGGTGCGGTACCCGGCGGCCTGGAACGCCTCCTGCACCAGCGGCACGTCCGACGAGATCGAGAGGTGGTCCTCGATCGTCCCGTGGTGGATCGGGAGCCAGCCCGACAACATCGTGGTGTGGGACGGCAGGGTCCACGAGCTCGGCGACCACGCGTCCTCGAACAGCACGCCCGTCGCGGCGAGGGAGTCGATGAACGGGCTCGTGTCGCGCTCGTACCCGTAGGCGCCGAGGTGGTCGGCCCGCAAGGTGTCGATCGACAACAGGATCACGTCCGGACGACCAGGCGCCGGCGCGGGCAGCGGCTTGGCCGGATCGAACCCGGGCGGGTCGTTGTCGTGCCGGACCGACGCGCCCGGCGGCGGGAACGCGTCGAGCACCACCTGCAGCTCGGCCGCCTCCGTGTTCAACGCGGACACGGACTCGCGCAGCGACTCCACCCTGCGCTCGAGGCTCCGCGCCCGGTCGGTGTGGCACCCGAGCAGCAGCGCGATCACTTCGACTCCTCGGCGGTCACCACCAGCGAATGGTCGGCGTTGCCGATCACCAGGGTCTCCAGCAGCACGTACGGGCCGGCGGACGGCGACGTGATCTCCAGCGTCCACGGGCCCGTGGGCGGCTCGGGGGTGTGCTCGAACCCGAGGCGGGGCTGGGTCTCGGACTGCTCGAACCCGAGCACCCGCACGGTCGCCGGCACGTCGTTGCGGGGCGCCGGAGCCTCCGGGGTGCCCACGTGCAGCACCCGCGCGTCGAGGCGGACGGTCATCGGACCCCACGCCTCGTCCCAGCCCGACGCGAACGAGAGGGTGAGGGTGGTCCCGGGGTAGGTCCAGTACATCGGCCGATCGTCGGCGCGGGGCAGCGGGACCTCGGGCGCCAGCGCGGCGGTCCAGGTGCCCTGGACGTTCTCGACCGAGTCCTCGGGCGACAGGAACAGGTACTTCGGCTGGTGCCGGAACGAGAACTTGCAGGTCTTCTCGTACGCGTTGGGGCCTGCGTGTCCGGTCAGCGCCCGGCCGGCGTGGAACAGGACGATCGGGCTCGCGCGACCGCTGCCGGTCTGCTCGAGCGCCTGATCCGAGATCGCCTCGAGCCACGGCAGGCCGATCCGGAACCCGCAGTCGGTCGCGTCGCGGCGCTCGGGCGGCGACAAGGGAGGCAGGGCAGGGGGATCGCCCACCCGCTCGGCGGTGAACCGAAGCGTCTGGGCCAGATCGTCGCCGCCGATCTCGGCGGTCGCGTCGGTGGTGGGCCCGCTCGGGGCCACCCCCATCGCCTTGACCTGGACCCGCATCTCCTCGACCTTCTTCCGCAGGACCGCCACCTCCTGTTCGAGCGCCTGCTGCTCGGTCTCGAGGCGAGCCAGATCCGGCCCGCAACCAGAGGCGATCACGAGCCACACGAGGGAGCGGGACGAGGTCGGAGGGAGCCGCAGCGCCATACGTTCTCCAGGCGCCGCGATCTAACCCGTCGACCGCGCGCGACCCCCCACGCGCCGGGTTACGTGCCGCGGTCCGGAGGGCGGGTGGTGTATCGCCTGGCGAATGGAGCTTGGTGCTCGCTGTTGCTGTACGCGGTCGCGGTGCAGTACAACGACCCGGACCCTGTGCGCTGGATGTTCCTGTACGGGGTCGGCGCGGCGATCTGCGCGTTCGCCGCGGTCCGTGGCGAGGTGCCCCTCCGGCCGGTGGTGGCGTGGGGGGCGATCGGGCTCGCGCTCGCCGCCGCCGATCTCGCGTTCGGTGTCGGCCAGACGAACCCGATGGGCGGCTTCCCGTACTGGGGGATCCTGGTCGACGAAATCGTCCGCGAGGCTCTGGGGTTGACGTTGATGTCGGGCTGGATGCTCGCCCTCGCCGGGTGGACCTGGCGGCGGCGCCAGGCGGCGTAGCGCGTTCGTAGTGGTCGTTCGGCACTCAGGGAGGGTTTCATGTCGTTGTTCGCTTGGTTGTTCGCGTCGATCCTGTCCGCCCAGGCCAAGGATCTGGCCGGGGTCACGATGTCCGACACCGCCACGGTGGGCGGCCAGTCGGTGTCGCTCAACGGCATGGGGCTGCGCGAGAAGTACTTCATCGACGTGTACGTGGGCGGCCTGTACCTGACGACGAAGACGTCGGACGGCGCCAAGGCGATCGCGGCGGACGAGCCGAAGCGCATCGTGATGCACTTCATCTACTCGGAGGTCCCGAAGGACAAGGTGAACGAGACGTTCTCCGAAGGCTTCGCCGGCGTCGCGGGCGCCGACGCGCTCAAGGACAAGGCGACCCAGCTGATGGGCTGGATGGGCGACTTCACCTCGGGCGACGAGGTGGTGTTCGACTACGTGCCGGGCACCGGCACCACGGTGACGGTGAAGGGCGTGAACAAGGGCACCATCGCGGGCGCGGACTTCATGAAGGCCCTGTGGTCGGTGTACCTCGGCGCGAACCCGCCCACGTCGGCGCTGAAGTCCGGGATGCTCGGGGGCTGACCTCCGCGACTGCGGAGTTCACGCCTCCATCGACCCGAGCTCGCGCGCCGTCTTCCGGCGCGCGTCGCCCTCCTGGGCGTGCTGGCGCAGCCGGTGGAGCACCTCGCGCAGGCGGTCCGGGCTCGCTTCCCCCGGGAGCTCGCGCGCGACCGCGAGTCCGGCGCGCGCCTCTTCGAGGAACGCGAGCGCGTAGTCGACCTGCGCGTCGGTGCGGTTCCGCTCCACCGAGATCGCGTCTCGGTGCTGGAGCAGCCGCTCGAGGTGGTGGGCGGTCTCCGCGCGCCGCTCGCGGGTGAAGTCGTCGAGCGCCCCGGCGGCGCGGTTCTGATCGATCCTCGCCTGGACTTGCTCCGGGTCGATCTGGGCCAGCTCCCCGTCCAGCGTCTGCATCGTGGACTGGAGGCGGAACACCCAGGTCGCGACCTCGGCCAGCCCGCGGCGGCTCTCGCGGTCGGGCGCGTGGGTCTGGCACGCGGCGTACAGGTCGAGCGCCCGGAACACCGGCGGCCGGTACGCGATGCGGAGCGCGCGCTGGATGTCGCGCGCGGTCGGCAGCTGCGGGGCCGTGTCGAACCGGATCGCCACCGGCAACAGGCCCTGCGATCCGATCAACGCCACGATCCCGGTGGTGAGGGCCGCGCTCACGATCGTCGGCAGCGCGGCCGGCACCAACGCCGTCGCGACCCACAGGCCGAGCACCGAGCCGATGATGGTTCCGAGCGCGCCGTGGACGATGTCGAGCGCGTCGGTGCGCT
>JBEBJC010001283.1:0-2239 GCA_040080105.1 Myxococcota bacterium | reverse complement strand
ACCTCCTCGAGGTGCCCGCTCGCGGCCAGGAACGCAGCCTGATCCTCGCGGCGGGTCCCGTACCCGTACTCGGGGAGGTGCCCACGGATCAGCGCCTCGATCCGAGCCTGGACCGGGTCTGCGAGGTCGCGGTGGTTCCACAGTGCGACGAACCAGGCGCCCGGCCGGCCGATCCGCCGAGCCTCGATCAGGGCCCGCTCGCGGTCGCACACGTTGAACGACGAGCCGAAGGACACGAGCGCGTAGGCCCCCGACGGCCGCCCGGTGGCCTCCCCCACGCCCTCGAACCACGCGATCCCGGCCCTCCCTCGCGTGCGCTCCACCCCCAGCGCGCGCATGGCGTCGTTCGGCTCCACGGCGTCCACGCGCAGGCCACGCGCGGCCCAGTCCAGGGTGAGGTGCGCCACGCCGGCGCCCACGTCACAGGCGAGATCGCCGGGCCGGACCCCGGTCAGCGCCACGATGTGGTCCAACGCCTCGGGGGCGTAGTCCGGCCGCAGCAAGTAGGCGCGGGCGAGATCGCTGTAGTCCCAATCGGTCTGCATCGACCGGAGCTTACCGCTTCCAGACCTGTGGTCGATGATGCTTTTCGAGCGCCACTGCCGACCGTATGATGGGAGGCCCGCGGGTCAGAGGAACGTCGCGATCCGATCGAGCGGCTCCCGCCGGAGGTCCGGCACCTCGCAGTCCGCGGCCGGCCACCCCACCGGGATCACCACGAACGGCTTCTCGTTCACCGGCCGCCCGCACAGCTCGCGGAGGAACGCCATCGGGGAGGGCGTGTGGGTCAGCGTCGCCAGGCCCGCGCGGTGCAACGACGACAACAACATCCCGACCGCGATCCCGACCGACTCGGTGACGTAGTAGTTCGGCCGCCGCTTCCCGCCGCGCTCCTCCCAGTCCCGCCGAAACACCACGATCACCCACGGGGCATCGGTGAGGTGGGTCTTCACGGTGTCGGTCCCGAGCGGCTCCAGGTCCTCGAGCCAGTCCTGGGACGCGCGCTCGGCGTAGAACGCCCGCTCTTCGGCCTCGGCCGCCTCCCGCAAGCGCGCCTTGGCCTCGGGGTCGCCGATCGCGACGAAGTGCCACGGCTGCCGGTGGGCGCCGCTCGGTGCGGTGCCGGCGATCGCGAGCGCGGCCGAGATCGCCTCGCGCGAAACCAGCTCGGTGGAGAAGTGGCGGACGCTGCGGCGGGTCTCGGCCACCGCGAGGTCGCGGCGCAGGCGCTGCTCCACCTCGGCGGGCGGGACGGCGGGGATCCGGTACGGCACGGTCGGCAACGGCATCGCCCCTCGTACCCGCCCCCCGAGCGCCTCGCAGCACTCAGGGTCGGTCCTCCACGTAGAACCAATCGCCGCCCCGATCGGAGCACTCGACGAACCCCGGCGCCCGGCCGAGCGCGAGCCGCAGGCTCGACGCCATCGGGAAGAAGTGCAGGTGCAGGTCGAAGGTGTACCGGTACGGCCGCTGCCGCGGGACCACCACGATCAACCGCTTCGCCGCGACCCGTCGCAGCTCACGCACCGTCGCCGGCAGGTCGAGCACGTGCTCGAGCGTGTGGGCGCACACCACCGTGTCGAACGCCCCGTCCTCGAACGGCAGCTCCTCGGTCGCCCCCTCGACCCACCGGACCGAAGGGGCGCTGCGGGCGAGCTCCGGGTCGATCACGATGTCGAGCCCGGTGGCGGTGAACCGCTGCGCGAGCCGGCGGGTGAGCCACCCGCGACCGCACCCCGCGTCGAGCACCCGGCTGCCCACCACCGCCGCGTCGATCGCCTCGACACACGCGGTGTTCAGGTCGGTCTCCCGGTCGATCGTCCGATGGGCCAGCTGGCGGTAGGCGGCGGCGAACTCGGCCGGGGTGAGGGTCGGCGCGCGGTCCTTGAACGTGAGCAGCAGCTCGGTCTGCTCGCGCGCCGCCAACCACAGCGGCAGCCGCATGAACCAGCGGCTGTCGCGGACGAGCGGCGGCAGGCACTGGTCGAGCGCGAAGTGGACCCACAAGGTCAAGTTCCGGGACAGCCGCATCGCCACATCCTCACACGGGACCGCGGTCCCCGTCCTTGGGGGAAGGGCGGAGCAGGTACGTGGGTCGCTGCTTGATCTCGTCGTAGATCGCGGCGAGGTACGTCGCGATCACCCCGAGGCTGATCAAGATCGCGCCTCCGATGCCCAACGTGGCGAGGATCACCGTGGTGAACCCGCTGACGGCGGTGCCGGTCGACCAGCGCCAGAA
>JBEBJC010001282.1:0-2242 GCA_040080105.1 Myxococcota bacterium | reverse complement strand
CGGCCGGGGGGACGGGTGGGAGGTCGGAGCCGGGCGGGACCTCGCCGCGTCGGTGGTGCTGCTCCCGGTCGACGGCGCGCGGGTCGAGGTCGGCGGAGAGTCCCTCGCGGTCAGCGCGTTCGCCGGCCGGCGCGGGATCACCACCTCGCGCACCAACGTCCCGCTGGACACCCTGTTGCCGGCGGGCGGGGCGGCGGTCGACTGGACCGGCGCGGAGCGGCGGGTGCACGCGCGGGGGCAGGCCGCCGCGTACCAGGACCTGCTGGCGCTCGGCGCGGCAGACGTGACCACGCCGGTGTTCGGCGCGAACGGGCTCGCGGCGATCGACGTACGGCCGACCGAGAGCTGGTGGCTCGGGGGCCAGGCGGTCGCCGCGCCGCAGCTGCGGTACGAGGTGCTCGACAACCGCGCGCCAGCGGGCACCGGGGTGATCCAGGCGGCCGATCTGCAGCAGCTGCTCGTGTTCACCGAGGTGCGCGCGTCGGAGCAGGTGCGGTTCGGCGCCGACGTGGTCCGACAGCGGGCCGTGGTGGTCGACACCGACCTGCCGGTGCTCGATCCGAACTTCTTCCTGGCGGCGCTGCGGTCCGACGTGGCGCTCGATCGGTTCGGCTGGCTCCGGCTGTCGGCGAGCGAGCGGCTGCGCGGCGGTCGGGCCGAGACCCGCCTCGGCGCCGGCGCCGACCTCGACCTCGGCCGCCCGTTCCTGTCGGTGGGGGGCGAGCTCACCGACGTGGCCGGGCGCGACGTGTTCGACGACTTCGCCCTGGTCGACCGCGCGCTGTGGCGCGCCTCCGTCGGGTGGCGGGCGCGCGCGTTCGAGGTCGAGGCCGGGGCCAGCTGGTTCGAGCGGTCCACCGTGCCCGTGTCGGGCCTGCCGGGCGACCTGTCGTCGTCCGAGCCCACCCGCCCGACCCAGCTCGCCCCGTTCGTGCTCGAGGCCCAGCCGATCGCGTCGGCGCGGGCGTTCTGGGCCACTCGAGGGTGGTTCGGCGGGATCGACCTCGAAGCCGATCTGCTCCGCGCCCCGGAGCTGCGCGGGTTCGTGCAGGTGGGCGCGCTGTGGGAGAGCCGATGGTCTCGTTGATCACGTGGTTCGGCGTCGCGTGGGCGCAGCCGGCGCAGCTCCCCCCGCCGCCCGAGCCCGAGCGGATCGAGGCGCTCCGGGCCCACCGGATCGACGCCGCGTGTGGCCACTGCCACGACGACCCGCACCTCGGGGTCGCGCCGGACTGCGCCGAGTGCCACGTCTCCGACGCGTGGGTCCCGTCGCTGTTCACCGCGCAGGACCACGCCTCGACCGCGTTCCCGCTCGCAGGTCTCCACCTCGAGGCCCCGTGCCGGTCGTGCCACGTCGAGGCGGTGCTGCGGCCGCTGCCGATCGACTGCGCGGGGTGCCACGTGGACCGGCACCGCGGGAAGCTCGGCGCCGACTGCACCGAGTGCCACACGGTGGCCGGTTGGTCCCCGGTCCCGGACTTCGACCACCTGGCGCGCACCGGGTTCGCGCTCGCGCCGCCCCACGGCGAGGCGACCTGCGACCAGTGCCACCGCGGGGCGAACGGCGCCGCGATGCGGCTCGTGACCGACGTGGGGTGCGCCACCTGCCACGCGCCCGACCACGGCGCGTTCCGCGGCCAGGCGTGCGCCGAGTGCCACACCCCCGCGACGACCACCTTCGCCGAGGCGGCCCTCGGGTTCGATCACTCGGCCGAGACCGCGTTCCCGGTGGAGCGGCGCCACTCGGCGCTGGCGTGCCCCTCGTGCCACCCCGCCGCCGCGCCCGACCCGGTCGCGCGCTGTGCGTCGTGCCACTTCGATCCCCACGGCGGCCAGCTGACCGCCGCGTGTGAGCAGTGCCACCAGCCGGACCGGTGGCGGCTCGCTCGGTTCGACCACGACCGCACGGGGTTCGTCCTGCGCGGGCGGCACTTCGTGACCCCGTGTGGCGCGTGCCACACCAACCAGCGGTGGGTCGGCCTGACCACGTCGTGCGCCGACTGCCACGCGTACGACGCGCTGCGCGGCCCCGCGAGCGTGCGCGCGCACCGGTTCCCCGACCGGTGCGCCGACTGCCACCGCTCGACCTTCACCTTCCGCATCGGCCCCTGACCGGGGCTACGGCAGCTCGGACTCGCCAGGGTGGAAGTCGAGCCGGCCGTCGATGTGCAGCGCGGGGGTGACCACCTCCGGGCCGGGCCCGGCCGTGGCGTCGTGGCAAACAAAGCACCGGTCCTCGACC
>JBEBJC010001281.1:0-2243 GCA_040080105.1 Myxococcota bacterium | reverse complement strand
CGGGACGAACAGGTCGCGGTGAGCGTCCTGGACGATCACCCGGCCGGCCGGGTCGACGCCGAGCACCGACGCGCCGCCACACGGGTCTCCGAAGCACCCGTCGGCCTCGAGCGCCTCGCGCTCCTCCGCGCACGCCGCCTCGCGCTCGGTCTGGCGCTCCGCCGCGAGTGACACCCCGAGGGACAGCTCCTTGAGCCGGCGGGCGTGCTCGAGGGACTCCACCGGCACGTCGAACGCGAGGGCGCGCTCCACGTCGGGGGTGTCGAACAGGTGGATCGCCGCCCACGGGGTGAACGCCTCGACCCACCCGTCGGCCATCCTGCGCTCGACCCCGGCCGGCGCGAAGTCCTCCGACGAGAACCGGAGGGTGTGGGACGCGACCGCGCGCGCGGAGTCGTGGTTCACCGAGTCGATCCGCATCGACACCCGGTACAGGTGGGTGCCCTCCACCACCCCTTCGCGGACCTCCTCCGCCGACGGGGTGAGCACCAGCGCGTGGGCGGCGCCGACCGCAGCCGCGCGCTCCCGCGCCTCGTCGACGACCTCGATCGGGGCAGGGTCGACCGTCACCGCGAACCCGAGCTCGCGCACCCCCGCGGCGAGGTCCTCCGCGAGCCGCGCCTCGATCCGCTCGTCGAGCCCGGGGGCGCGCACCACCACCACGCCGACGGGGGACGGCGGCGGCCCACACGCCAGCGCCGCCGCGAGCCCGCCCACCACCATCACCACACGGATCGACACCGGGACCTCCCGAAGGCCCGGTGTAGCCCAGGGGATCCCGGCGCGCCGGTCCTCGGGCCGCGCGCTTCCGGGTCAGGCCAGGTGGAGCCCGTCGAACGTGTCGAACACCTGCGCCCCGGCGGCCCGCAGCGCCTCCGGGCCCGCCAGCCCGCCGCCGAACCCGAACGCGGTCATCCCTGCCGCCACCGCCGCGCGCACCCCGAACACCGAGTCCTCGACCACCGCGGTCCGGCCCGGCTCGGCGCCCATCCGCGCCGCTGCGTGCAGGAACAGGTCGGGGGCGGGCTTGCCGCGGGCGACCTCCGACGCGCTGAAGATCCGGCCGGCGAACCGGTCGTACAGGCCGGTGTGGCCCAGGGTGAACCGCATCTTGTCGTGGGTCCCGCTGGAGGCGACCGCGGTGCGGATCCCGGCGGACTCGAGGCGATCGAGGAGCCCGACCACCCCGGGCACCGGGGTCAGCTCCCGCGCGAACGCGGCGTAGATCTGCGCCTCGCTGTCGGCCTCGAACCGGCGGGCGGCGTCGGCGCCGAGGTGGGCCTCGATCTCGGCCAGCTGAGCGCGCAGCGTGCGCCCGAGGAACCGGTCCACGAACTCGGACTCGGACAGCGTCCAGCCGAGCGCGTCGAGCAGGCGCACCTCCACCGCGAGGGTGAGCCGCTCGGTGTCCACCAACACGCCGTCACAGTCGAACACGACGAGATCGAACATCGGTCCGACGTACCCCGCCGGACGACCCGAGTCCGTTCGGGCGTCAGCCGAGCAGGGCGGCGAGGCCGGCGCCCGCGAGCCACTGGGCGCCGTCCACGACCACCACCGCGCCCGACACCCAGCTCGCCGCCGGTGAGACCAGGAACAGCACCGCGTTCGCCACGTCTTCGGTCGTCCCGAGGCGCTGCAGCGGGATCTTCGCCGCGAGGGCATCGAGCGCCGCGCCCGGGGCGAGCTTCGACATCCCCGGCGTGTCGGCGATCGGTCCGGGCGCGACCCCGTTCACCCGGATGCCGGCGGGGCCCCACTCGACCGCGAGCCCGCGCACGAGCGCGTCGACGCCGGCCTTCGCGCTCGACGCGTGCACCTGCAGCGGGGTGCCGGTGTACTGCAGGGTGGCGGTGATCGCGACGATCGAGCCGCCCGCGCGCGACAACAGCGGGAACGCCGCCTTACACGTGTGGAACGTGCCCTTCAGGTCGATGTCGATCACCGTGCCGTACGCGTTGGCCGACAGCCCGACCGCCGGCGCGAGGAAGTTCCCTGCGGCGCCCGCGATCACGGTGTCGAGTCGACCCCACCGCGCGTCGATCGCTGCGGCCACCGCCTCGAGCGCCACCGGGTCGCGCACGTCGGCGGCGAGCGCCTGGGCCTGCCCCCCGGCCGCGGTGATCTCCGCCGCGACCTGCTCCAATCGGTCGAGCTTCCGCCCGGTGATCGCGACCGACGCGCCGTGGGCCGCGAGCGACCGGGCGATGGTCCGCCCGATCCCCGAGCCCCCTCCCGTGACC
>JBEBJC010000225.1:0-10641 GCA_040080105.1 Myxococcota bacterium | reverse complement strand
AGCCCTGGGCGTCGATCGCGGGCCACGTTGCGGTCCGCGTCGACGCCGGGTGGCGGACGGACGCCGACACGTACACCAGGTCGAGGTGGCTCACCCGCGCAGGGGACAGCGGCGTGTCGGCCAGCCGCACGCACGCCGGGGGGTTCGGCGCGGGCCCGAGCGCGCGCTCGGCCCACGCGACCTTCGACGGCATCCGACAAGCGGCCGCGAGCGGAGGGTCGCCGGGCAGCGCCGGGCCCCACGCCGCGCCCACCACCGTCGCGAAGTCGGCCCGCGGGCTGCGGCGCCCGCGGCGGTCGGCGAACGCGAGTGGATCCCGCTCTCCCGGCCGCCCGCCCGACCAGTCCGACAGCGCGCGCCAGCCGCGGCTGCGGGACAGGCCGCGCGCCTGGTCGGCTCGCGCGGCCAGGGCCTCGATCACCGCCCGCTCGAGCAACGCCGTCGCGAGGTCGGGCGGAGCCGGGTGGGCGCTGGCCCACGCCGCGATCCGCTCGTCGAGCCCCCCGGCTCCGACCACGAGCCGGTCGCCCGACACCTCGACCACCAGGCGCGGCACCTCGTCGAGCGGGGCCGCCGGGCCCTTGACCCACACGATCGCCGGAGCGTCGAGCTCCGGCGGCGCCCGCTCGAGCAGCTCGAGCTCGGCCTCGGTCCACTCGAGCGGTTGGGCCGCACGGGCGACCAGCGCACACCCGAGCGCGATCAGCCCGCCAACCACGGCCCCGCCGCCGCGGTGAGCGCCGCGAACTTCCCTTCGACCGCCGCCGCGTGGTGCGCGTCGACGTGGCCGGCGATCCGATCGAGGTACCCCGACCGCTGCACCGACAGCTGGCCGCGCCGGTCGGCGTCTCCGAGGGCCGCCAGGTCGGCGAACGCCGCGTGGGTCGCCTCGGCCGCCGCGGCGGGCGGGACACCCCACCACTGCGCGAGCCACCGGTGGGCCGGCCCGTCCGCCGCCGACGCCGGGTCGAGCGACTCGCGGTGCAGCTGCTCGAGCAGCTGCAGCTCGACCTCGGGGGACGCGGTCGCCTCGGCGGCGAGCCGTCCCACGAACGCGGCGGTGAACCGGAGGGCGCCGGCCTCGTCGGCGACGGCCCCTATCTCGCCCCGGGTCGCCTCCCAGTGGGCGGCGAGGGCCTGGGCCGACAACCCGGTGGAGGTGACCAGCGCGTCGAGGGCCGGCCCCGCGCCGCGCGCGAGCTCCCCTTCGAGCTGCTCGAACGCGTCCGGGCTCTCCACCGCCAGCGCGAGCTCGGTCCCGAGGCCCCCGCGCACCGACACCAAGCCGGCGTCGAGCAGCGACCGGGCCAGCGCAGGGACCGGCTGCGGCTTGGGCTTCTTCACCACCAGGATGATCACCACCACGAGCCCGGTCACCACCGCGACGCTGGTGCTCGTGGTGGAGGTGAACGGCGTTCCGCGGGCCACCTGCGGCAGCGCGGCCAACGAGAAGCTCACCAATGTGACGGCGACCACCGGGCGCATACAAACTCCTGTACGGAGCCACGTTACAGCCGCGCGGGAGGAACGGCAAGGTGGTCGTCGTCACCGGCACCGGTCGATCGGGGACCTCGATGTGGATGCAAGTGCTGGCCGCGGCTGGCATCCCGATCGTGGGAGAGGCGTTCCCGGGAGGATGGTCGAGGTTCCAAGCTGCGAACCCGCGGGGGTTCTTCGAGTCGACGCTGGTGGACGGCATCCACTCGCGCAGCCGGGTCGACCCGACCACCGGCCGCGCGCTGGACCCCGACGAGGTGCGCGGCGTCGGGGTGAAGGTGGTTCTCGCCGGCATCCCCCGCACGCAGTTGCCGTTCCTCGACGCGGTGGTGGTGAGCGTGCGCCACTGGCGGTCGTACGCCGACAGCGTGCGGCGCGCCGGTCCGGTGTTCGGACGAGGTTCGGACGATCCGGCGGCGAAGTGGTGGTGCGACCACTGGACCCTGCTCGAGGACCAGCGCGCCCGCGGGTACCGGTGCCGGTTCGTGACCTACGAGGCGGTGGTAGCGGACCCGTTCGAGCAGGTCCGCGCGACGCTGGAGTGGGTGGGCGTGCCGCACGACCCCCAGGCGGGCGGGCGCGCGGTCGACCCGACCATGGACGGATCGGCGTCGCCCGACGCCCCGGTGAACCCGCCCGACCCGCAGTGGGTGCCCGCGCTCGACGCGATGTACCGGGCCGCCGCGGACGGCACGCTCGGGCCGTCGTTCCTGGACCGGTGGAGCGAGGCCGGTCGGGCGATCGTGGACCGGACCCGGCCCCGCAGCCGGTGGTCGTAGAGCCCACCGACGAGGCGGGCTCGGGCCGTCAGTGACCGGGCGGCCGCCCGTGACCGGGACCGCCGCCGGGCGGCATCCCCGGCATGCCCCCGGGCATCCCACCCGGAGGAGGCGCCGGGGCTCGGTCGGGTTCGGCCCCGACGAACAGCTTCTCGACGGGCTTGTCGAGAGCGCTCGACACGTTCGTCTTCATCACCTCGAGCACGAACGGCGAGGTCTCGGACTTGAGGTAGGCGCGGCCCGACTTGTTCGGGATGTCCGCCCCGACGCGGTACGACAGGGTGGTCCCCGCGCCGGCGGGGGCGTCGGGGGTCGACTCGGCCGGGGTCGCCGACCAGGTGACCACGGTGGCGCCCGGGCCGTCGAACCCCATCTCCGGCTTCACCGTGCGCCCGGCGGGCTCGAGCATCCGCACGTTCACCAGGCTGCTCACGAACGTGGTGGCGGCGGTCTGATCGAGGGCGGCGCCCACCGCGAGCCCGTCGAGCGTCCACTGCCCCTCGGCCTTGGTGAGCGAGATCGGCGGCTGGCCCGGCCGCTGCACCGACACGGCGGTGACCGTCGACAGATCGGTCTTCAGGAAGTCCCGATCGAAGTACCGGTTCGCGGTCTCGGCCAACCCCCACGCGCTCACGTCGGCCAGATCGTAGATCTCCGACTCACCCTCGACCCGCACGTGGGAGGACTTCCCTTGCCCCGCGCCCACGAACAGCTTCCGCGCTTGGCCATCCTTGCTGGTGACCACCAGGAACCGGGTGAACGCGTCGTCGGCGACCTCGAGGTTCACCCGGCTCGACTCGGTGGTCGCGATCGGCGCGCGCACCTTGAACTTGCCGAGCGACTCGACGAGCGGCGCCACGAGCTTGTCGTCCGCCGGGTAGTCCTCGGCGGAGCTGATCACCCACCCCGCCTCGGTGCGGGACAGCTTCAGCGGATCGAGCGGGACCTCGTCGCGGCCCTTGCGCCCGGTGACCTCGATCGACGCGATCTGATCGACCGGGAACCCGAGCAGGTCCCGCGGCTCGTTCGATCCGCCGGACGGCCAGTTGGTGATCAGCGCCAGGGCGGCCTGGACCCCCAGCGCGCCCACCAGGACCTTGTTGACCGTGTTCATGCGCTCTCCTTCACGGTGCTGAGGGGGATCGGCTTGGTGCTGCGCCGCAGGAACATCGGGATCAGGATCACCCCGCCGATCGGCGCGAGCACGAACAGCCAGGTCGCGTACTCCGCGGTGGCCGCGTCGCTGTCTTCCATCGGGACCAGGGTGCGGGCGAACGCTCCGGCGGTCCGGATCGACAGCAGGTCGGTCTCTTCGACCGCCCAGTCGAGCGTGTTCTGCACGAGCTGGTTGTTGCCCTTGTGCTGCTCGCTCTGGATGCTGTTCGACAGCGCCGCCAGCAGGTCCGACGACAGCTCGCTCGAGCCGAGCACCACGAGCCGCCCGTCGGCCACCGACGCCTTCAGCGTGCGGCCCGAGGTGTCGGCCCCCTCCCCTGCGTTGGTCACGTTCGGGTTCGGCTGGTCGGCGAACGCGCTCGGGAACTTGCCGGTGATCGCCACCGCGAGGGTGAACTGCTTCGGCTCACCGGTCGACTTCCAGTCGGGGCCGTTGTCGCCGATCTCGGGCTCGATCCGCCCGTCGGCGCGCACCGTGCTGTCGGGCTCGCTGTGCACGAGCCAGGTGACCTCGCGCCCCTCGAGCGTCTCGGGCACCCCGAGCGGCGAGGACCACGGCATGGTCATCGTGGTGACCCCGGCCATCGTCGCGTGGTCCTGGTTCAGCGCCGACCCGCGCAGGTCGGGGAAGAACGGGTACGGGATCAGCTCGATCCGCTGCAGCGAAGCGCCGTTCGGCAGGCGCTGCTGCACCGGCAGCGGGAACGGGGCGTTCTTCTGCGCGAGCACCATCGACTCCTCGACCGTGACGCCCCACTTCGCCAGCAGGTCGAACAGCGAAGGGTCTTCCGGCACCGCCTGCAGCCCGGCGCGGTCGGCCTTCACCCGATACCGCCCGGCGAGCGCCAACACCGCGCCCCCCTTCATCAGGAACTGGTCCATCGCGAACTGCTGCTTCGCCGACAGGGGGCCGGCCTTCCCGACCACGACCACGTCCACGTCGTCGGGCACGTACCCGGTGGTCAGGTCTGCGCGCTCGACCGTGTAGTTCTGCGCCAACACCGCCTCGAGCTGCTTGAAGTCGGGCTGGGGCGGCGGCGGCTGGAGGTTCGCGGGGAGCCGCGGATCCGGCAGGTTCTTCGGCACCTCGGTCAGCAGCACCACCTTCTTGAGCTGGCCCGGGATCGACCGGCGGAAGCTCGCCTCGAGCCCCTTGCGGATGTCGGGCTCCTTGAGCTCGCCCCGCGGCATCATCCGCTCCACGTGGTCGCCCACCTTGACCAACACGTGCAGGTAGAACCGCTGCTGCCCGAACAGATCGGCCGCGAGCGGCTGGATCCCGTAGCTGTCGGCGAGCTGCTGCATCAGCGCGGGATCCGAGGAGGGATCGACCTCTTGGAACGCCACCTTGTCCGGGTTGATCGACGCGTACTCCTGGCCCACCTTGCGGAACGCCTCGAGCGCCGGCTCGAAGTCGGGCGGCAACGTGGCCGGGGTCGAGTACACCGTGAGCTCGGCCTTCTGCGGCAGCTTCGCGATCAGCGAGTCGACCGTCTCGTAGTCCTGGGTGACCTTCTTGATCGCCCGGGTCAGGTCGTACTCGAGGTTCTTCAGCTTGACGTTCATCCCGGCCGAGTCGGCCCGGACCTCGATCAGGTCGTCGAAGCTCAGCACCTGGAACTTGTCGCCGTACGCCACGACCACGTGGAAGTACGCGTTGACCACCGACTGGGTGTGCCGATCGGTGACCCCGAACGGGATGCTCTCGATCCCGTACTGGTCGTTGATCATCGCCTCCACGTCCGGGTCGGCGTTCGGGTCCACCACCTCGATCGTGACCTGGTCGTCGCCGTAGATCCGGTACTCCTCGAGGGTGTCGAGGATCTGGGGGACCATCGGCGCGAGCAGGGGGTGGGTGTTCTCGGACATGAACGCCCGGATCCGCAGCGGCTCGTCGAGCTCGGACAGCACCTGCTTCGTGACCGCGCTGATCGTGTAGTCCTTGCCCGCGGTCAGGTCGAGGCGGGCCTCGTGCACCGGGTGCAGCCACAGGTTCGCGAGCAGCGCGTTGCCCGCGACCAGCCCGACCGTGGTGAGCAGGGCCGCCGAGCGGGCGCGGCCGTGGGTCGACCCGGTGTCGAGCCGCTCCCACTCGAGGAACACGCCGTTGAGCACCAGGAAGAACGCGGTCAGCGAGCCGTAGTACACGATGTCGCGCAGGTCGAGCACGCCGCGCTCGACGCTCTCGAACCGGCTGCCGGTGCCGAACTGGCGCAGCAGCTCCGCGTTGTTGGTGTCGAAGAACGTGGTGATCTGGTCGGAGCCGATCAGGTACAACAACCCGCCCGTGACCAGGGTGGTCATGAGGGCCACCACCTGGTTGTCGGTGCGGGCGCTGACGCACAGCCCGATCGACATGTACGCGCCGGCGAGCATCAGCGCGGCGAAGTACCCGCCGATCACCGGGCCCCAGTCGAGCGGACCGTGCAGCTGGACCATCAGGGGGATCGGCAGGGTGAACGCGAGCGCGAGCCCCACCAGCACCATCCCGGCGAGGAACTTGCCGAACACCAGATCGAGCGTCCGGATCGGCAGCGTGAGCAGCACCTCGAGCGTGCCCGCCTTCCGCTCTTCCGCCCACGACCGCATGGTGATCGCGGACACGAGGAAGATCTCGAGCAGCGGCAACCACTGGAACAGCGGCCGCACGTCGGCCAGGTTCCGCGCGAAGAACTTCGCCTGGGTGAAGAACACGAACAGCGTGGCGACCAGGAACACCGACAGGAAGATGATCGCGATCGGTGACTGGAACAGCGCCCGAAGCTCTTTGCGGGCGACGGTGATCGAGGCCTTCATGGGGACACCTGCCGGGCGATGTGGTCCTGCTGGAGCTGCTTGAACACGCCGTCGAGGGTGCGGGTCTCGGGTGCGATCGCCAGCACCTTCCACGCGTTGGCGTGGGCCAGGTCGAGCACCTGCGGGGTGGGCCGGGAGCCCTCGGCGCAGTCGAGCGCCCAGGTGCTGGTGCCGTCCACGTCGGAGGTGAGCCGGCGCACCCCGCTGACCGCCGACACCCCGCGGAGCGCCGAGCGAACGTCGACCTCCCCGTCGAGCGTGAGCCGCAGGGTGTTGCTCGCGAGCAGCTCCTTGAGCGGCGCATCGGCGGCGAGCTGGCCGTCGATCAGGATCACCACCCGATCACACACCGCCTCCACCTCCTGCAGGATGTGGGTGGAGAGGATGATGGTCGAGGTGCGCCCGAGCTTCTTGATCAGGTCTCGGATGCTCTGGATCTGCACCGGATCGAGCCCGTTGGTGGGCTCGTCGAGCACCAGCAGCGAGGGGTCGTGCACAATCGCCTGCGCGAGCCCCACCCGCTGCCGGTAGCCCTTCGACAGGTGGCCGATCGGGCGGAGCAGGTGCTTCGACAGCCCGGCGCGGGCGACGGAGACCCCGACCGCCTCGATCCGCTTCTCCGGCGGAACGCCGCGGAACTCGGCCATCATCAGCAGGTACTCCTGCACCAGCAGCTCCGGGTACAGCGGAGCGTTCTCCGGCAGGTACCCGATCTGGCTCTGCACGCGGATCCGGTCCTTGACCACGTCCGCGCCTTCGACGGTCATCGTGCCGCTGGTGGGCTCGAGCCCGCCCGTCAGCATCTTCATCAGCGTGGTCTTGCCGGCCCCGTTGTGGCCCAACAAGCCCACGATCTCGCCCCGCTCGATCGTGAGCGAGACGTTCGAGACCGCGGTGATCTCGCCGTATTTTCGAGTGACGTTTTCGATCCGGATCATCGGCTTCGGATGCCTCGATCGATGGGTGGGTGACCCGCGGCCCGGCCTTCCCTGCCGCGGACGCGCGCATCTAAACACGAGCGGGGGTTCGGCAAGGGTCGCCGATCGTCACGTCGCGGCGACACCCGGCGACCCTTCCCGCCCCCCGAAGGGTGCGTAAGAAGTGCCGCAGGACAGACGAGGCTGGTCCAACGTCGATCGCACGCTGGTGCGCTCGCCGGAGGCCTGCCCGCCGGAGGTACGATGGACACCCAGAAGCTCACGCAGAAGTCGCTCGAGGCGCTGCAGCGCGCGCAGTCGCTCGCCGTTCGCCACGGTCACACCGCGGTGGACTCGGATCACCTGCTCTCGGCGCTGCTCGCCGACAAAGATGGCATCGTGCCGCGCCTGGTGGGCCGCACCCAGGTCCGGCCGGACGTGCTGGCCGCGAGGCTCGAGGCGGCGTTGGCGAAGAAGCCGAAGGTCTCGGGCGCGGGCGCCGACCCGAGCGCGGTGTACATCACGCGCCAGCTCAACGAGCTGCTGGTGCGGGCCGAAGATCACGCGTCGCGGCTGAAGGACGACTACGTGAGCGTCGAGCACCTCGTGCTGGCCGCGTTCGACGACCCACAGGGCGCCGCCGCGAAGGTCATGGCCGAGGTCGGGCTGACCAAGGACGCCGTGTTGCAGGCGTTGGTCGAGGTGCGCGGCAACCAGCGCGTCACCAGCGCGAACCCGGAGGCCTCGTACGAGGCGCTCGAGAAGTACGGGGTGGACCTGGTCAAGCGGGCGCGCGGCGGCAAGACCGACCCGGTGATCGGCCGCGACGCGGAGATCCGCCGGGTGGTCCGGATCTTGTCGCGCAAGACCAAGAACAACCCGGTGCTGATCGGCGAGCCCGGCGTCGGCAAGACCGCGATCGCCGAGGGTCTGGCCCAGCGGATCGTGTCGGGCGACGTCCCGGAGTGGCTCAAGGACCGCACCGTGTTCTCCCTCGACATGGGCGCGCTCGTGTCGGGCGCGAAGTTCCGCGGGGAGTTCGAGGAGCGCCTGAAGGCCGTACTCGAGGAGGTCCGCAAGGCCGAGGGCAAGGTGATCCTGTTCATCGACGAGCTCCACACCATCGTCGGCGCGGGCAAGGCCGAAGGGGCGATGGACGCCGGGAACATGCTCAAGCCGCTGCTCGCGCGCGGCGAGCTGCACTGCATCGGCGCGACCACCCTCGACGAGTACCGGAAGTACATCGAGAAGGACGCGGCGCTCGAGCGTCGGTTCCAGCCGGTGCTGGTCGGCGAGCCGTCGGTCGAGGACACCGTCAGCATCCTGCGCGGGCTGAAGGAGCGGTACGAGGTGCACCACGGGGTGCGGATCCACGACGCCGCGCTGGTCGCCGCCGCCACCCTGTCGGATCGGTACGTCCAGGACCGGTTCCTCCCGGACAAGGCGATCGACCTGGTCGACGAGGCGTGCGCGATGGTCCGGACCGAGATCGACAGCATGCCGCAGGCGCTCGACGAGGTGACCCGCCGGGTGTTGCTGCTCGAGATCGAGGAGGCCGCGCTCGCCAAGGAGCGCGACGACGCGAGCAAGCTGCGGTTGGCCGAGCTGCGCAAGGAGCTGCAGGACAAGCGCTCGGACGCCGACACCCTGCGGGCCCAGTGGGAGTCGGAGAAGGGTGCGATCGAGGGCGTGCGCGCGATCCGCGGCGAGCTCGAGCGGGTGAACCGCGAGATCGAGCAGAAGCAGCGCGAGTACGACCTGAACAAGGCGGCCGAGCTGCAGTACGGCGTGCTCCCCGACCTCGAGCGGCGGCTGAAGGTGGCCGAGGCCGAGATCGCGGCGAAGCAGAGCCAGGGTGGCACGCTGCTGCGGGAGGAGGTCGGTGACGACGAGATCGCCGACGTGGTGGCGAAGTGGACCGGGATCCCGGTGACCAAGCTGGTGGAGGGGGAGCGCGACAAGTTGCTCAAGCTCGACGAGGTCCTGCACGAGCGGGTGGTCGGCCAGCACGACGCTGTCCAGCGCGTGGCCGACGCGGTGATCCGGGCCCGGGCCGGGATCAAGGACCCGCGGCGGCCGATCGGCTCGTTCCTGTTCCTCGGGCCGACCGGGGTGGGCAAGACCGAGCTCGCGAAGACGCTCGCCGCGTCGTTGTTCGACTCCGAGGACGCGATGGTGCGGATCGACATGTCCGAGTACATGGAGAAGCACAGCGTGTCGCGGCTGATCGGGGCGCCCCCCGGCTACGTCGGGTACGACGAGGGCGGGCAGCTGACCGAGGCGGTCCGCCGCAAGCCGTACACCGTGATCCTGTTCGATGAGGTCGAGAAGGCCCACCCGGACGTGTTCAACGTGCTGCTGCAGATCCTCGACGACGGTCGCGCGACCGACGCCCAGGGCCGCACGGTGGACTTCAAGAACACCGTGATCATCCTGACCAGCAACATCGGCTCGCAGCACCTGCTCACCGGCGTGGAGCACGGGGTGATCACCCCGGCGGCGGAGGCAGCGGTGATGGGGGAGCTGCGGCGCGTGTTCCGCCCGGAGTTCCTGAACCGGCTGGACGAGATCATCCTGTTCAAGCCACTGCAGCCCGACGAGATCGCGAAGATCGTGCGCCTGATGACGGCCGGCCTCGGGCGGCGACTGGCGGAGCAGCACCTCACGCTCGAGCTCACCGACGCGGCGGCGGCGCTGCTCGCCCGGGTCGGGTTCGACCCGGTGTACGGCGCCCGCCCGCTCGCGCGCACCATCCAGCGCCTGGTGGAGACGCGGCTCGGCCGGCTGATCGTGTCGGGCGCGGTCAAGCCCGGCGCCACGATCCGGGTCGACGCGCGGGGCGAGGAGCTCACGGTCGAGCCGGTCGGCGCGCAGGCCACGGCGGCAGCGTGACGCACACCCTCCACCTGCGGCCGGGTTAGCCGCTGCGGGTGGAGGAGCGATGCGCGAAGCGATGTGGTGCGTGGTGGTTCTGATGGGCTGCGGCGGCGACAAGACCACCGACAGCGGGGACACCGGGAGCGAGACCGACACCGACACCGATGCCGACTCGGACACCGACACCGACACCGATACCGACGCGGACACCGACACCTGCGTCGCCCTGCAGACCGGGGTGTGGGTGGCCGACGGTCCCGCGTTCGGGATGGCGATGACCGGCACGCTCACGATGGACGCCGCCGCGTGTACGTTCACCCTGGGCGACTGGGACATGATGATGGACTCGCCCAGCGGCGGGTCGGTGTCCGGCGACCAGGTGTCGTTCGAAGGCTCTCCGGACTGGGCGACCTGCCTCGGCACCGCCGACGCGGCGGGCACCTCGGTGACCGGGTCGTGTGACTTCGGCACGTACACCATGACCGCCCAGTAGCGACCGGCGTAGGATGGGAGGATGCGGGACCTCAGCCGGCGCGGCGTGGTGTTCGGGTCGCTCGGCCTGTGGGCCGGGTGCCGCGGGGCCGCCCCGCGCCGGGTGT
>JBEBJC010000224.1:0-10669 GCA_040080105.1 Myxococcota bacterium | reverse complement strand
CGCTCGACCCGTTCCCCCACGGCTGTCCGGTGGGGCTGCGCGCCACCCCGTCCGAGATGGGCGAGCTCGTCGTGTCGTTGGCCGCGCGGATGCGGGACCTGTGGGACGCGTCGGTGTTCGTGATCAACCCGAGCAAGGGCCAGAGCTACCCGGTGATGTTCCTCGGCGTCACCGGCAAGGCCCGGCGCCCGATCGCGCTGTTCCCGGCGTGGGAGGACGACGGCCGCAAGCGGCGGGTCACCTACGGGCGCCAGATGTCCCTGCTGGCGCGGATCGCCAGCGCGGGGGTGTCCGGGGAGTCGCTCGACTCGTTCGCCCCGCACCACGCGGGGATCGGCCGGATCGGCCCGCCGCTGCTGGTGCCGCTCGCGTCGTCGATCCAGGAGGCTGCGGGCCTGTACCGCGACCTGTTCGACCACCTCGGCGCCGCCGCGCGGATGACGATCACCGCGATCCCGGTGGCGTCGGGACGGCCCGAGATCCCGGTGGCGCGGTGCTACGCGCGGGAGGAGACCGTCCGCCCGCGGATGGTGTGGTTCCCCGGGTGGGCCGCGACCGGCGACCGCGACCTGATCGACGTCCGTCGGATGGAGCTGCTGCTGCAGAAGTCGGAGCAGCGCGACCTGGCCGAGATCCCGGCCGAGGTGGCGTTCAGCTCGCCCTGAGCGCCTCGATCGCCCGGCGGGTCTCGACCCGCGCCAGGTGACGGCGCCAGCTCGGCTCGCCGTGGAGCTGGGTCTGGGGTCTGGCCTGCCGGTACGCCTGGTCGGCGACCCGCTCGATCACGTCGTCCTCGAGCCGGGTCCCGATCGCGAACCCGAGGCCGTCCACCGCCTTCGGGTGGGGCAACATCGCGCCGAGCACCACCTCGAGCGCGGTGCACACGCCGCCCTCGAACGCCCCCACCGCGGCGACGCCGAGCTGCGGGAAGTCCACCGCGGCCCGCGCCCGCACCTTGCGGTACGTCCCGCGGTGGCCGGGCGGGCGAGGGGGGATCACGATCGCGGTGACCAGCGCGCCAGCGGGGAGCGTCTTGTTTTGGTCGAACCGACCGTCCTTCGTCCACAGCCCCCGCAGGGGCACCTCGTCGGTCGCGCCGCCCGGGAGCGCCACCGCGATCCGCGCGTCGAGCGCGTGCAGGACCGGCACGGTGTCGCTCGACTGGGCGGCCACACACCCCTTGGTGCTCCCTATCACGTGGCACCAGCTGCCCTCGGCCTTCAGGCACGCCCCGAGGGCCGTGCGCCACTGCGACGACTGGTTGTAGAACAGGCACCGCGTGTCGAGCATCACGTTGCCGCCCAGGGTGCCCATCCGCCGGTGCTGGGGCCCGGCGACCGAAGCCGCCGCGAGCGACAGCGCCGGCACCTCGGCCCCCACCACCCCGTCGGTCGCCACCGCGTGCAGCGTGGTGCACGCGCCGATCCGGAGGGTGCCGTCGGCGTCGCGCGCGACCCCGCGCAGGCCGTCGATGCAGGCCAAGCTCACCAGGTGCTGCGGGTGGTGAAGCTCGTGCTTCAGGTTCGGCAGCAGATCGGTGCCGCCAGCCACGTACATCGCGTCGGGGAGCTCGGCGCGCAGGGCGACCGCGTCGGCGACGGTCGCGGGCTGGTGCACGGAGAACGAGGGCATCCGCAGCACGGCTACTCCTGGGCGGCGGCGAGCGCGGCGCGGACCCGCTCGGGGGTGAAGGGGAGGGTGCGCAGCCGGATCCCGACCGCGTCGGCGATCGCGTTCGCGATCGCGGGGATCGCAGGGTGCAGAGGCCCTTCGCCGGCCTCCTTCGCGCCGTGGGGGCCGCCGGGGTCGATCGACTCGACGATCGCGGCGGTGATGTCGGGCACGTCGAGGCTGGTCGCGATCCGGTAGTCGAGCAGGTTCGGCCCGAGGTGCAGCCCGCGCGTGCGGTCGAGCCCGGGCATCCGGCGCCGCTCGTCCATCCCGAGGTGGTACGCCATGTCTTCGTACACGGCCTCGGACATGCCCATGTACACCGAGCCCTCGATCTGGCCTTCGACCATCACCGGGTTCAGCGCGCGCCCGCAGTCGTGTGCGGCCCACAGCCCGACCACCCGGACCTGCCCGGTCTCGGGGTCGACCTCGACCTCGGCGACGTGTGCGGTGGCGCTGTACGCGGGCGACGCGCCGATCGTGCCCCCGCGGTACTCGGCGCCGAGCTTCTGCGTGCGGTAGCCGCCGCCCGTCGACAGCGGGGTGCCGAGATCGGCCTCGGCCAGCCGGAGCGCCTCGTCCACGTCGACCCCGCGCTCGGGGTCGGCCGCCACCTGGTACCGCCCGGGCACCACCACCAGCTCGGCCGGGGCACACCCGAGCTTGTTCGCCACCACCCGGGTGAGCACGTCGCGCATCGCCCGCCCGGCCTCGACCGCCGCCAGGCCCGCCATGTAGGTGACCCGCGACGAGTACGACCCGAGGTCGACCGGGGTGAGGTCGGTGTCCCCGCTCACCACCCGCACCCGATCCGGCGGGACCCCGGTCTCCTCCGCCACGAGGTACGCGAGCGTGCCGTTGCTCCCCTGGCCGATGTCGTTGGTGCCGGTGAACACCGTGAGCCGGCCCGAGCGGTCGGCCAGCACCTGCACCCCGGACTGCGGCATGTCGTTGGGGTAGATCGGGAACGCGGTGCCGCTGATGTACATCGAGGTGGCGACCCCGAGCCCTCGCCCGAACGGCAGCTTGCCCCGACGCTCCTTCCACCGCGAGGCCGCCTCGACCGCGTCGAGGCACTCGAGGATCCCGCAGCTCGGCACGAGCTGCCCGTTGATCGTGTGGTCGCCGGCCTTCATCGCGTTTCGGCGGCGGATCTCGATCGGATCGATGCCGAGCTTTTCGGCGAGCTCGTCGACCGCGGTCTCGAGCGGGAACCGCGGCTGCACCGAGCCGTGTCCGCGCTTCGGCCCACAACACGGCTTGTTCGTGTACACCCGACGGCTGCGGAACCGGTACGAGCCGAACTTCAGCGGCCCGGGCAGCAGCTGGCCCGCGTAGTACGTGGTGACCAGCCCGAACGAGTGGTACGCGCCGCCGTCGATCACGATGTCGTCGTCGACCGCGGTGATCCGGCCGTCGGCGTCGGCGGCGATCTTGAACCGGAAGTCCATCGGGTGCCGCCCGCGGTGGGCGTAGAACACCTCCTCGCGGGTGTACAGGATCTTCACCGGCCGGCCGGCCTTCTTCGACAGCAGCGCCGCGGCGAACTCGAGGTCGAACGGCTCGGACTTCCCCCCGAACGCGCCCCCGATCACCGGCTGGACCACCCGGATCTTCGCCTCGGGCACCTCCAGCACCCGAGCGAGCTCGCGGTGGAGGTAGTGCATCACCTGGGTCGAGCTGTGGACGGTGAGGTCGCCGTCGGCCGACCACTGGGCGATCGCGCAGTGGGGCTCGATCGCCGCGTGGGTCGAGCCCGAGTAGTGCCACTCGCCCTCGACCACCGCTGCCGCGGACGCGAACGCGGCGTCGAGGTCGCCGAACGACAGCTCGACCTCCTTGCACACGTTGTCCGGCCGGGGGCGGCCCTTCCAGTCGGCGTCGTGCACCAACGGCGCTCCGGGCGCGAGCGCCTCCTCCGGCGTGAGCGCCGCGGGCAGCACCTCGTACTCGACCCGGATCGCGCGCAGCGCGGCGTTCGCGGTGTCCTCGTCGACCGCGGCCACCGCTGCCACCGCGTCGCCCACGTACCGCACCTTGTCGACCGCCAGGGCGTGCTCGTCGGGGGTCCACGGGATCACGCAGAACGCGATCGGCAGCTCGGCGCCGGTGACCACCGCGTATACCCCCGGCAGCGCGAGCGCGGCCGACGCGTCGATCGACACGATCCGGGCGTGCGCGTGCGGTGAGCGCAGGATCTTGCCGTGGGACATCCGCGGGAAGGTCAGGTCGTCGGTGTACCGGGCGGCGCCGGTGGCCTAGCCGATCGCGTCGGCCTTCCGCCCGCGCGACCCGAGGAACTTGAACCCCGCCGCCGGCGGGCCGTACGCGATCGGCAGGTGGCGCGGGAACGGCCCTGCGGGTGCGTCGGCGAACGCGGGCGCCCGGCGCGCGTCGGCCGCGGCGCGGACCGCCTCGAAGATCTTGGTGTAGCCGGTGCACCGGCACAGGTTGCCCGACAGCGCCTCGCGGATCTCGGCGTCGGTCGGGTTCGGCTCGCGCTCGAGCAGCGCGTGGGCCGACAGGATCATCCCGGGCTGGCAGAACCCGCACTGGAGCGCGCCGGTCGCGTCGAACGCGCGCTGCACCGACGACGGGCCGGCGGCGTCGGCCAGGCCTTCGATGGTCGTGATCTCGGCCGACGCGGGCACGGCGCGGGCGAGCGTGCAGCACGCGAGCACCGGCTCTCCGTCGACCAGCACGGTGCATGCGCCGCAGTCGCCCTTGTCGCACCCTTGCTTGGTCCCGGTGAGGCCGAGCGAGTAGCGCAGCACCTCGAGCAGGGTGTGGTGGTGGGGGGCGGAGACCTGGTGCGGCTCGCCGTTGATTCGGAGCACGTAGGTGTTCATGGCGCCTCGGGCGACGGCTCCTAACACCCCGGCGGGTTCCGATCCGGGCGCGGGTGGGCTATGCTGCATCATCCCGGAGTGACCGTGCCTCCTGCCGCTCGAGTCGGTGACATGCATGTGTGCCCCATGGTGACGGGGGTGGTGCCCCACGTGGGCGGCCCGATCTTGCCGCCTGGCTGCCCCACCGTGTTGATCGGCGGGATGCCTGCGGCTCGGGTGGGCGACATGCTCACCTGCACCGGTCCGCCCGACGTGATCGTGATGGGGTCGGCCACGGTGCTGATCGGATCGATGCCCGCGGCCCGCCTCGGTGACTCGACCGCCCACGGGGGCGTGATCGTGCTCGGGTCCCCGCAGGTGATGATCAGTTGATCCCGTGACCCGCAGCACGTTGCCCGTCCCGGCCGGGTGGGAAGCGCTCGCGCCGCAGCTCGAGCAGCCGTGGTTCAGCGAGCTCGCTGAGTTCGTGGCGCGCGAGCGGGCCGACGCCGAGGTGCTCCCGCCCGAGGATCAGGTGTTCGCCGCCCTCGCCGCGACCCCGCTCGCGTCGGTGCGGGTGGTGCTGATCGGGCAGGACCCGTACCCGACCCCTGGCCACGCACACGGGCTGTGCTTCTCGGTGCTCCCGGGGGTCCGGCCCCCCGGGTCGCTGGTGAACCTGTACAAGGAGCTGCGCGACGATCTCGGCGTGCCGATCGCGTCCACCGGGTACCTGATGCCGTGGGCGCAGCGCGGGATGTTGCTGCTGAACACGGTGCTCACCGTGCGCGCCGGGGAGGCGAACTCCCACAAGGGCCGCGGGTGGGAGACGTTCACCGACGCGGTGATCCGAGCGGTCGCGGCCCGTCCGGAGCCGGCGGTGTTCGTGTTGTGGGGCAACCACGCCCACAAGAAGCGGAAGCTCGTCGACGAGTCCCGCCACGCCGTGGTCCAGGGGCCGCACCCGTCGCCGTTGTCGGCCAAGTTGTGGTTCGGCAGCAAGCCGTTCTCGCAGATCGACGCGGCGCTGGTCCGACTCGGGTACGCTCCTTTCGACTGGAGCCTGTGACCCGGGGGGACCGAGTGGAACAGTGGATGGGGCTCACGGCCACGGGCAAGCAGTTCCGCGAGCCGGCGGCGACGTTGCAGGAGTACGAGGACGCCCGCGGGCTCAAGCACACGGTGATCGCGTTCGATCCACCGTTCCGCGGGCACCCCGCCCTGGCTTCGGCGGTGGGGCTGGTCCGGTCGTTCCTCGAGTACCCGATGGTGATCGGGCTCGTGGAGCTCACCCACGTCGACCTGCCCGAGTCGCGGTTCGGCTACCCGACCGGCGCCCACTGGACGTTGAAGGAGCTGCTGCGGATCCACGCCGACCTGTCGATGAAGATGGGGCTGCGGGCGGCGCTCGAGGTCGCGTACCTGGTGGGGCAGATCCTGGTCGAGGCGTCGCAGAACGGCGCGTCGCAGGGCTGCTGGTCCCATGGCGGGCTCACCCCGTGGCGGATCTCCGTCCGTCCGGAGGGCGACCTGATCGTGTTCGGGCACGGCCTGCCGCAGGTCGAGCTGCTCGCGCACCGGGCCGATCCCTCGATCCCGATCACCGCCGACTCGCTGCGCTACGCGCCCCCGGAGCGGCTGTCCGGGCTGCCCGAGGACCTCGCCTCCGATCTCGCGGCCCTCACCGCGATCGCGTTCGAGGTGGCCACCGGTCAGCCGCTGTACCCCGGGCACGAGGTCGAGGCGGTGTCGCGCTCGATCGGGATGGCCGAGGCGGCGGCGTCGCTGTCGCGGGGGACCGACGCGCTGCCGGCGCCGGTGGCTCAGCTGTTCGCGCGGGCGCTGCTGTTCGATCCGGACAGCCGAATGCCGGCCGCGCTGTGGCTCGACGAGATCGGCTCGCTGTACGAGCGGCACCAGGAGGGCGACTCCCTCGCCGACATCGTGGCGCGGGTGCGCGGCGTGGCACCGGCGGCTCCGGTGCGCCGAGCGGCGAAGTTCATCGGGACCGACACCGCGGCGTACACCCCGGCCCAGCTGACAGCGGCGCTCGGCGACGCTGCGGATCCGGTCGACGCGCCGCCGTCGGACGAGGTGAAGGTCGAGACCCGGTGGAGCCGGCCGGCGCGTCGGCGGGCCGAGCCGGCGCCGGAGGCCGAGCCTGCCCTGGGCGACGACGGCACGCCGCGCCGCCGGCGGCGGCTGCGGGACTCCGAGCTCGGGGGAGAGAGCGAGCCGACGCCGCCGCCTGCACCCGAGGGAGCCGCGGAGGCCGCGGGGGCCGAGGTCGGGTACCGCTCGCGCGAGGAGCTGCGCGCGGAGGCGATGGCGGAGGACGACGAGGAGAGCGAGCCGGCCGAGGCTCCGACCGGGGAGCGCCCGCGCCGGCGGGAGTCGGTCGCGATCGAGGCCCCTCCGGGGCGGCGGCGCCGTCGGCGGCTCGACGAGTCGACCGGGTGACGCCGATCGAGGCGCGCGTCGCTGGCAGCTTCGGTCTCGACGTGATCCTCGCGGCGGCCGGGCGCGCGGGTGGCCCCGACCCGACGTTCCGGAGGATCGACGGGGTGTGGTGGCGGGGGGCGCGCACGCCGGCCGGTCCGGTCGCGCTGGCGCTCGAGCGCGAGGCCGACGGCGTGCGGGCGCGCGCGTGGGGACCCGGCGCGGAGCTCGAGCTGTCCCGCGTCGGCGCGTTGCTCGGCTGCGACGACGACCCGACCGGGTTCTCCTGTGAGCACCCGGCGTTGGCCGAGGGGATGCGGGGGAAGCCCGAGCTCCGGTTCGGCCGCACCGGGGAGGTGGTCGACACCTTGGTGCCCACGATCCTCGGCCAGCGGGTCACCGGCAAGGAAGCGTTCCGGTCGTACCGCGACCTGGTCCGGCGGTACGGCGACCCGGCGCCCGGGCCCGCGGTCGACCTGTGGCTGCCGCCCGACCCCGAGCGCTTGGCGAACGAGCCGTACTACGCCCTGCACCCGCTCGGCGTGGATCGGGGTCGCGCCACCACGGTGATCGAGGTGTGCCGGCGCCGGGGCCGCCTCGACGCGCTCGCGCTCCGCCCGTCCGCCGAGGCCGCCGCCGCGTTGGCGACGCTGCCGCGGGTCGGGCCGTGGACGATCGCGAACGTGTTGGTGTCGTCCCACGGCGATCCGGACGCGGTCGCGGTGGGCGACGCACACCTGCCGAACACCGTGGCGTACGTGCTCGCGGGGGAGCCCCGCGGTACCGACGCCCGGATGCTCGAGCTGCTGGCCCCGTGGGCGGGGCACCGCGCCCGGGTGGTGCGGCTCGTCGCCGCTACCGGTCTCTCCGCGCCGAAGTGGGGGCCCCGGGGCGACGCGGTCGACCTGCGTCGGCTGTAGCGCTCACCGCTCGGGGGGCGCGAAGAAGAAGTTCGGCGGGAACTTGATCCCGTGCCGGGTCAGCGTCTCGAGGCACCGCGGCCGGTTGCCGGTCGCCCGGTGCGCCCCGATCACGTCCCCGTTCGGGTGCGTGCCGGTCTCCCGGAACTCGAAGATGTCCGACAGCACCACCACGTCCCCCTCCATCCGCTGGATCTCGGTGATGTGGGTCACCCGCCGGCTCCCGTCGCGCAGGCGCGAGGCCTGGACGATGAACTGGATCGCCGACGCGATCTGCTTGCGCAACACGAGCAGGGGCAGGTCCAGCCCGCCCATCAGCGCGAGCGTCTCGAGCCGCGAGATCGCCTCGCGCGGGTTGTTGGCGTGGACCGTGGTCATCGAGCCGTCGTGCCCGGTGTTCATCGCCTGCAACATGTCGAGCGCTTCGGCGCTGCGGCACTCCCCGATCAGGATCCGCTCGGGCCGCATCCGCAGCGCGTTGACCAGGCAGTCGCGGATCGTCACCGCGGTCGGGTTGTCGAGCGACGGCTTCTTCGACTCCATCCGCACCACGTTTCGCTGCTGCAGCCGCAGCTCGGCCGCGTCTTCGATCGTGACCACCCGCTCGCCGTCGGGGATGAACTGCGACAGGGCGTTGACCAACGTGGTCTTGCCGCTGCCGGTGCCGCCGGAGACCACGATGTTCTGGCGCGCGCTGACGATCGCGCCCAGGAACTTCGACATCTCGGCCGACAGCGACCGCTTGTCGACCAGGTCCTGCAAGCCCATCTTGCTCGCGCTGAACTTCCGGATCGTGAGGCTCGGCCCGTCGAGCGTACACGGCGACACGGCGGCGTTGACCCGCGAGCCGTCGGGCAGGCGGGCGTCCACCAGCGGGTTGTTCGGCCCGACCTCGCGCCCGAGCGGGCGGACGATCCGGCGGATGATCCGCTCGACGTGGGCGTCGTCGAGGAACTTGTGCCCGGTCTCCATCAGCTTGCCGCTGCGCTCGACGAAGATCACGTACGGCCCGTTGACCATCACCTCGCTGATGTCGGACCGCGACAGGAACCGGTCGAGCGGGCCGAACCCGAACAGCTCGCTCATCACGAGCTCGGTGAACTGGGTCGGGGTGAGCTCGCCGAGCTGCAGCTGGGAGCCCTTCGCCATCGCCTGCAGGGTCGACACCACCCGCTGCTCGCGCTCGGCGGTGCGCTCGACGTTCGCCTCGAGCGGCTGGTCGATCTTCAGCACCTTGGTGCCGAGTGTCTCCGCGACCTGCAGCACCGCCTTGAGGTGCCACGCGTGCTTCGGGTCGATCCCGCCCCGTTGGGGTGGAGCGCCGGCGGGGTCGGACTGGACGCCGAGGACGACGTCGCCCCAGTTGCGGGCGCTGGACGGGGCGGCGGGGTGCGAGCTCACCATGGGCACGGCTCCGGGAAGGTCTCCCAAAACCGTATCAGGAGGTCGGTGTCAGCTCGGTTTCCGCCGCGTCCAACGCCTTCCGCACCGCCTCCCACGCGACCTCGGACGCGAGCAGCCCCGCGTGGCCGACGCCGGGCAGCACGACGTGGTGGGTCCCGGGGACGAGCGCGGTGTCGAGCGGGTACACCACGGTGTCGGCCGTGCCCGCGATCGACACCAGGCGCGCGCGCGGGAGCATCTCGGGCAGCTGGGGGAGCTCGGCGAGCAGCTTCGACCGGCGCTTGAGCGCGCGGACCTCGGGCAGCAGCGGGATCCCCCGCGCCGCCGCGGTGCCGCGGTGTGGGCTGCCCAGCGTGATCACCGTCCCGATCCGCTCCCGCAGGTCCGGCCGGCGCGCCAGCACCATCCGCAGGACCACCCCGCCCATCGAATGCGCCACCACGTCGATCGCCTGGGCCCCGTCTCGCTCGAGCTGCGCGTCGAGCTTCTGCTCGAGCCGGTGCGCGTACCAGGTCATCGGGGCGAGCAGGTACCCGAGCGACAGGCCGACCGTCGGGTAGCCCGCGCGCTCGAGCGACTGGCGCAGCCCGTGGAAGTTCGACGCGTTCTGGGAGTACCCGTGCACACACACCACGGTCCGGCGGGTGGAGCCGTCGGGGATCCGCAGCCCGTCTCGCCCGAACGCGCGCAGGTGCCACCAACCGAGCCGGGTCGCGCTGCGCGTCTCGGCCGCGACCCAGGTGGAGAACCGGGTGGTGGGCGAGGTGCCTTTGTGCTGGTGGTAGCTCAGCATGCGCTGGTGGTGCATCCACGCGCCGAGCGCCGCCACCGGCGCGACCACCGCGAGCAGCGGAACCCACCGCTCGTCGACGTGGGGCGCCTCGAGGGCCGGAGGCGGCGCCGGCACCGGCAGGTTCGGGTGCCCCTCGGGCTCGACGAGCTCGAGCCGGGTCGGCTCCGGCGGAGGGGGGAGCCGAGGAGGGGGCCGGGCGACCAGCAGGACCGCGAGGGCGGCCCCGAGCGCCATCCCCACCAACATCACGATCGTCGTGGTCATCGTCGTCGTCACGGTCAGGGGCAGACGAGTCCGTTCTGCTGCATCACCGACCGGATCTCGCGCCGCAGGATCGAGTCCCCGAGGCCGATCGCCTTGCAGTACGCCGCCACGGCCTCGTCCTTGCGCGACAGCCGCACCAGCGCGTAGCCGCGGCCGTAGTGCGGCTCGGCGAGCGACGGGTTCGCCCGCGCGGCCTGGTCGAACAACGTCAGCGCTGCGCCGGGATCGTCGTCGACCTGGTCCCAGCCGCGGGCGACGAGCTCGGCCGGGTTCACCTTGGCCGCGGCCTTCGGCGTCGGCTTGGGCGGCGCCTTGGGCTTGGGCGTCGGCTTGGGCGCTGGGGCGGGGTG
>JBEBJC010001280.1:0-2252 GCA_040080105.1 Myxococcota bacterium | reverse complement strand
AGCCGGTCGTCGACCACGACCGTCGAGCCGCCGCCGAGGTCGGACACGGTGAACGTGTTGCCCGCGCCGCCGGTGCTCGCCACCACCACGTCGGTCAGCTCGACCAGCACACCTTCCCACGGCTCGGGGTCCGCGACCAACGCCCCGACCCCGAGCGCCGACGCGGCGGGCTCGGCCCCGACCCCGCCCGAGCTGATCGACGGGATCCCGCTCGACACGAGGTCGATGGTGGTCTCGCCCCCGGGCTCCTGCACCTGGCCCACCACGTCGAGCGCCTCACCCCGCGCGAACGGGCCGTACGCGCCGCCGGTGTACACCCACACCCCGCTGTACGCGCCGCCCGCCGGGTCCTGTACGTACACCCCGTCCGACGCCACGCCCGACACCACGCCCGAAACCGAGACCTCGGTCCCGACCGCCCAGCTGCCTTGCTGCACCGCCGCGATGGTGGTGGCTTCGGGCAGCGGGTCGACCCCGGTGTCGGCGGTGTCGTCCGGGCCGAGCGCGATCGGGAGGCCGTCGGCCAGCGTGCCGGGCGAGAACGCGCCGAGCGCGCCGGGCACGGTGGTGTGGGGCACCATCACCGAGTCGGTGAGCTCGGGCTTGCGGTTCGCGCTCTGGCTGTTCGCGAGGCCGTAGGTGACCTCGGTCACCAGGCGGCCGTACCCGTCTTCGACCCGCACCGCGCCGCCGGTGTTCACGAGCTGCAGCGGCCCGACCGACGTGGTGTCGACCACCACCGCCGGCGGCAGCGGCGCGCACCACGCCCCGGCGCCGGTCCCGTCGAACAGCGGCGCACCGCCGCCGAACACCACCGCCGCCTCCCCCGGCGCGAGCACGGTCCCGGCGGGGAACAGGTGGCGCAGGGCGCCGTCGACCTCGATCCTCCCGCCGCCGAGCTCGAGGTCGATCGACCCGACGTTCACCAGCTCGACGAACTCGTCGTCGGTCGCGCTGCGCACCCCGTCGCAGTTCGCGTCTCCGGCGTCGCCGGTGGGCGGGCTGGCGAGCACCTCGTTCAGCAAGCCCTCGCCGAGCGGCGGGACCCCGGTGTCACCGGTCTCGGCGGTGGTGCCGGTCGGGTCGGTGTCCGCGTCGGTGTCGGTGTCGCTGTCCGCGTCGGCATCGGCGTCGGTGTCGGTGTCCGCGTCGGCGTCGGTGTCCGCGTCGCCGTCCGGTGTCGGCTCGGTCGGGGGCTGGTCGTCGTACCCCGAGCCGGGGGTGCAGCCGGCCGCCCAGACCCACAGAACCACCTTCACAGCGCCTCCCGGTGGCAGCATACGCCCGCGGTCAGAAGAAGTCGCGCATCCACGGCGCCGGGCCTGCGAACAGCGCTTGCAGGGCCGCGAGCGACCGGGTGCCGGCCTCGACCAGCCCGAGCGCCGCCGCCTCGAACGGGGAGATGTAGCCCGTGTACATCGCCGACAATCCGCGGATGTGGATCTTCGCGGTGGGGTCGCCGCCGCGCTTGACCGACGCGCGCCCCCCGTTCACGTCCACCGTGAGGGACTGGTCGCCGAGCAGCGGGTCGATCACCTTGATCACCAGCCGCTCGGGCTGACCCTTGGCGTAGCCGCGGGCCTCGAGCGCCCCGATCGGGTCGACCACCCGCATCATCCACGGCTCGTACAGCTGCACCCGCATGTACGGGTGCGGCTGCAGCACGAACAGCGGGTCGGTGGGCGAGGTGGACAGCTTGATCTCGGCGACCATGGTGGACACGTCGCGCAGGTGGGTCCAGATCCGGCGCCACCCGCGGCTGGTGCGGCTCGCGGCGTCCTTGACCGTCAACAGGAACCCGTCGTCGCCGGTGCGGTACTGGGCGTACAACACGTACGACTCGAGGATCCCGTTCTCGTCCCACAGCAGCGCCCCGTGCACCACCGCGCCGTCGAGCGGGTGCCACAGGCGGGCCCACACGTACGGGCCCCGGTCGAGGTGGCCGGGCCGGTCGAGCGCGGTCTCGCGGTACAGCGACTCGATCTCGGGGCGGTCCGCGGGGGTGGCCAACGTCACCGGTCCGCCGCCGGTCTCGCGCACGTCGATGTCGCGCGGGCGCAGGGTGCCGTGGAAGTGGGCGCCGGCCTGCTCGTAGCCAGCCGAGCGGTACAGCGGCTGATTACTGGCGTACAACGCCGATAGCGCCACCCCGCTCTCCCACATCTCGAGCAGGACCTGGCGCATCAGCTCGCTGGCGACCCCGCCCCGACGGCGGTCGGCGCGGACCGCGACCCCGGCGATGCCGACCATCG
>JBEBJC010000223.1:0-10673 GCA_040080105.1 Myxococcota bacterium | reverse complement strand
GGGTGAGCGAGGGGTGGGCCACGGCGCCCCCCGGATCGACCAGCGCGATCTGGATCAGCGGGCCGTTGGTGCCGATCATCGTGCCCGCCCGCACCGACGCGTCGAACGTGGCCTCGTCCCAGTCGTCGAGCGTGGTGTCGGTCCACACGAGCGTCCGCGGCGTCCCGAGCACGTTGTCGGCGAGGCTGTGCGAGTCGCTGTTCGCGGTGCCGGCCCGCAGCACGCCCTCGTTCAGCAGGTAGTGCCACACCGCCCGGTACTGCTGGAACGACGCGTTCGACGAGCCGTTCATCACCTCTTGTGCGTGGTAGTCGGCGTTCGACGAAACCGCCCCTGGCGGGACCCGCAGGAACAGCCCCTGGCCCGTGCCGTCGTACGTGGGGGGCAGCGGCGCGGTGAGGTCGAGCCCGATCGCGGTGGGCCACGCGAAGTCGCGCCCGAACTGCAGCCCGCCCCACGGGTGGTTCAGCTGGATCACCCCGGTCTCGGCGAGGCCCATGTCGTACACCCGGTCGAACAGCAGCCCCGGCTCCGCGAGCTCGTCCCACGGCGCGCCGCGCCACGGACCCTCGGCGTCGTACGGCAGCGGCCAGAAGTTGAAGTGCCCGATCACCTTCGGGTAGATCGTGGTCTCGTCGAGCGGGAACAACACGTGGCCGGTGGTCTCGAGCCCCACCAGCAGCCGCAGCTCCTGGTCGGCCCCGAGCAGCTCGACCGCCTCCGCGTAGTCGTTGACCACGTCGTGGTCGGTGCTCGCCACCACCTGGATCCGCGCGGCGAGGAACGCCCGCACCCGGTCGAGGTCGGGCAGGGCCGAGTCGAAGCTCGCCCTCCCGTGCACGTGGAAATCGGCCGACAACGTGCCGGGGGGCTGCACCGGGACCGACTCGACCGACAACGTGTGCTCGAGCGACGCGCCGGGGGTCACCTCCACGTCGTCGATCTTGGCCAACGTGGTGAACGGCCCGGCAACCGCGTACAGGTCGTACGACCCGGCGGGGACGACCACCCGGGTCGGCCCGTGCACCAGCACCCGGTTGCACGCCGGGCTCGGCCCGTACGGGTTGCCGAGCAGCGGCGCGCAGGTCTCCCACCCGCCGTACAGCGCGCCCTTCAGCGGCTCTTCGTCCCCTTCGGTCGCCGGGTGCACGAACACCTGCAGGTCGTCGACCACACCGTCGACGAGGCCGTTCAGCACGAGCTCGCCCGTGCCCGGCACCTCCAGCGTGCCGGCGTCGGTGTCGCCGCCGCCCACCGTCACCGGGATCGTGGCGATCCCCTTGCCGAACGCCTCGACCTGCAGCTCGACCCGGCGGTCGGGCGGGACCCGGGCGGAGAACCGGCCCGTCCCGTCGGGGATCACCGACGTGAGCCACCCGCCACCCTGCTCCCGCACCTGGACCGTGGCGAGCGCCATCGACCCGACCGACCCGGCGGAGGGCGCGATCGTCCCGGTGAGCGTGACGTACGGCTCGCCGAACATCTGCTGCCGCACGCCCAGCAGGACGTCGGCCGGGCCGGAGGTGGACGGGCCGTCGGCCACCGCGATGAACCGCTCGTACACCGCGTAGTCGCGCGGCATCAGGATCCGGTTCGGCGGCCCCATCGCCGACAGCTCGGTCGACTGGAACCCGGTGATCGTGGGCGCGTCACACGCGGTCACGCCGTAGCTCGCCGCACCGTCTCCGTGGGCGCCCGCGCTCATCCACGGGACGGCGCGCAGCGCGTCGGGGATGGTCGACAGCCCGAACGACGGGTGGTCGAACCCGGCCTCGCCCGGGGTGAACGGCAGGTGCTCGCGGCCGCCCCAGTAGAACCCGTCGACCAGGAACAGCGGGAACGGGTCGGGCTCGCGGTTCACCACCTCGGTCCGCACCCGCACGCCGCTCTCACACGGGCGGAGCTCGTACCGGGTCGCCACCGTGATGTCCGGGTGGCCGTCGAGCGACCCCTTGTACTGCACCGCCGCCACGCCCGGCTCGTCGAGCACCTCGAACGAGGTGAAGTGGATCGCGTCGTCGGGCAGCAAGCCCGTGGCTTGCAACACGTTGCGCAGGCCGTCGGCGCCTCCGACCGGCGCCAGATCGAGCAGCGTCCCGCCGGACGGCGCGACGTAGTGCGGGTGGTCGAGCGCGTCGACCACCGCCACCACCCGGCCGTTCTCCAGCACCACGTCGCCCGGGGCGGCCAGCGCGTCCGGGCCTCCCACCGGCGGCGGGTCGCCGGGAGCGAGCACGTAGGCCCGCACCTCGCCGCCGTCACACGGGGTCTGCAGGTTCGAACACGGGGACGGGACCACACAGGTCTCGTCGACCCCCTTCAGACACCCTTCGTCGCCGCACCCCACGAGCGCGGCCCAGGTCGAGATCCACATCGCGCGAGCATAGTCGCGCGCGGCCGCCGGCGCGAATCGGGGTCGTCAGTGGCGGGAGAACCCGTAGAATTCGGCGTTCCCGAGCTGCGGCACCAGGGCCTTCGGCAGGAGCACCGTGCGGATCGCCCACAGGTCGCGGAACACCCGGTACCCGGTGGTGCGGTCGAGGTAGTCGACCCCGCCCGAGCCGCCCGTCCCCACCCGCCGGCCGATCATCCGCTCGACCATCCGCGCGTGGCGCGAACGGAACAACACGAGCTGCTCCTCGAGCTCGACCACCGTGTCGAGCAGCAGCCGCGGCCACGACAGCAGCGGCAGCTCGCGGTAGCTCTCGATGAACAGCGCGCCGGCGCGGATCCGCCGCCGCCGAACCTGGTCGGCCTCCGGCACGTCGGTGGCCCACAGGAACGTGCGCGCCTGCCGCCCGAGCTCGTCGAACCGGGTCACCAGCGCGGTCGAGTCCTGCACCTCGAGCGTCTCCACCAGCCGGCGCAGGCCGGCCGCCTGGTTCTGGTCCATCCGCGCCAGGTAGTCCTGGATGAACTTCGCCACCACGTCGTCGTCGCCAGCGTCCTCGGGGGAGCTTCCGTGGATCGGCGTGCGGAACAGCCAGTCGTCGAGCGACGTGAGCATCGTGCGCTCGGACCGAGCGGCGGCGATCCGCGCCCGCGCGAGGTTCCCGGCCGGGGTGTCGCGCGCCGCCTCGTCGATGTGGCGCAGCGGGTCGACCTTGCCGTAGTGGATGCGGTCCGCCTCCTCCAGGCCGAGCACGATCTCGAGCTCGCGCAGCTGGAACGACTGGAACCCGCTCGCGGGCACCAGCTTGTCGCGGAAGTCGAGGAACCCCTGCGGGGTCATCGTCTCCATCACCTCGAACTGGTGCACCGCGAGCTTCAGGATCGCGTTCACCCGCCGCAGGTGGTGCACCACCGTGGGGATGGTCTCCTCCGCCACGAACGGCGCGCCGAGCGCGTCTCTCCCGATCCTCAGCGTGCGCAGCACCAGCTTGAACCACAGCTCGTACGACTGGTGCACCACGATGAAGTGCAGCTCGTCGACCAGCATGCCCCGCTCGTCCTGCTCGAGGCCGCCCTGTAGGCCGAGGAGCCGGTCGAGCGCGAGGTAGTCCCAGTAGGTCGGTGTCTCGTTCACTCCCCACCCCCGCGTGCCGCATACCCCACGCGCGCGCGCCGCGCCGACCGCTCCCGCTCCGGACGGACGACGGTGTTGTAATGTCGAAATCGGCGGGGTACTGTGCCGGACCAGCCTCGGGGGACCCGTGAAACCGACGACGTTCGTGTTCCAGCTCGCGCTGATCGCCGGGTGCAAGGGCCAAGAGTACGACCTGCTCAGGGACCTGCCCGCCTATGGGCAGTCGAACCCGCCGGCGGTCGACAACGTCGTCCAACAGGACCGGATCGTGCAGGTCACCACCCCGCTGGTCGACGTGTTGTGGGTGGTCGACAACTCGAGCTCGATGGGCCCGTACCAGCAGGACCTCGCGCAGAACTTCCCCGCGTTCATGAACTACTTCCTGGGCTCCGGTCTCGACTACCACATCGGCGTGGTGTCGACCGACATGGCCCGGGACAACCAGAGCGGCAAGCTCACCGAGGCGTCCACCGGGGAGCGGTACATCTCGCTCGACACGGTCGACCCGATGGCGGTGTTCCAGGAGATGGCCGAGCTGGGCGAGATCATCGGCTCGGTCGAGCGCGGTCGCGAGGCGGCGTTCACCGCGCTCGAGCTGCTGCAGGACGAGGAGAACGTCGGGTTCCTCCGGGACGACCGCGAGTCGGGCGTACACGTGATGATCATCAGCGACGAGCCCGACTACAGCAACAACAGCCCGGTGACGAAAGACGAGTTCGTCGGCTACCTCAACGGCAAGCGCGCCGACCCCGCCACGGTGACGTTCAACTCGATCTGTCGCCCGAGCACCGGTGACGACTACATCTACGTGTCGTTGGGGGTGGGCGGGATCCTGCACGACATCCAGCAGGGCGATTGGATCGACGTGCTCGATCAGCTCGGCGTGCAGGCGGCCGGGCTGAAGCGGGAGTTCTTCTTGTCGCGGCTGCCGGTGGTCGACACGATCGAGGTCCGGGTGACCGACCCCCAGGGGGTGGTGATCCCGTTCGCGGCCACCGAGTACGACTACTCGCCCGAGCGGAACAGCATCACGTTCGACACCTACCTGCCCGACCCGCTGGCTCAGGTGACGATCGAGTACACGGTGCTGTCGGCGCTCGCAAACTGACGGTGTCCGCGCCGAGCTGGCCGTTCCGCAACCACCGGGCGTTCTTGCCCGTGCTGCACCTGCCGTTCGGCCTCCGCGGGGCGATGGACAGCGCGGCGATCGCGTTCGATGCAGGCGCCGACGGGGTGTTCCTGATCGACCAGGGGATGACCGACCGCGAGGTGCTCGCGCTCGCGCCGAAGCTCCGGGCGGCGCACCCGGGCGCATGGATCGGGGTGAACCTGCTCGGGTGGGACCCGGGAGAGGTGTCGCGGGCGGGCGAGTTCGACGGGGTGTGGTCGGACGACGCCGGCGTCGACGCGCTCGACCCGGAGGTGGCCGCGCGCGCCGCCGACCGCTGGCTCCGCGCCCGGGACGGCTGGCCCGGCCTGTACTTCGGGGGCACCGCGTTCAAGACGCAGCGCCCGATCCCGCCCGAGCGGTGGGCAGAGGTCGGGCGAGCGGCGGCCGCGTTCGTCGACGTGGTGACCACCTCCGGGCCCGGCACCGGTCGGGCCGCGTCGATCGAGAAGGTCCGCGCGCTGCACGACGCGGTCGGCGACCGTCCACTGGCGCTGGCCTCGGGGGTGACCCCGGACAACGTGGAGCCGGCGCTGCCGTTCGTGCGCGGGTACCTGGTCGCCACCGGGATCGAGGCCGAGTTCGGTCGACTGGATCCCGTTCGGACGCGAGTCCTCGCGAATCGGATCCACGGAGTCGACCCACCGCGATAAGCTGCACCGCACGTGGCCTCCTCTCCACGGAGTGATCGATGAAACAGCAGCGCGCCCCTGCGGTGTCGTCCGACACCGAGTCGGATTCGTCCGCGTTCGAAGCCCCGGAAGTGCAGCCGTCCTCGCCCGAGATCGACGGCTCCGGTCAGGCGACCGCGCCACCTCCACCCCCGGGCGGCGGGGGGGATGGGGGCGAGCTGCCGTTCCTGTCCGAGCTCGAGGCGGCGTTCGGCCACCCGCTGGGGCACATCCCGGTCACCCTGGGAGATCCCTCGGTCGCGGAGGTCGGCGCGACCGGCACCGCCGACGAGCGCGGGGTGCACTTCGCTTCGACGTCGCCCCCGAAAGACCTCGTGGCCGAAGAGGTCGCGCACTACGAGCAGCGCGAGCTCGGCGCGTCGGACGAGAAGCTGCTCGGGCACCACGGCGACGCCCCCGAGCGCGAGGCCAAGAGCGTGGCGGCGAAGGTGGCCGCCGGTCAGCCGGCGCCCGAGATCCGCCAGGTGAGCACCGCCGAGGTCCAGCGCGACACGCCGACCCCGGCGCCCGACCCCCAGGCCGACGCCGAGCGCCTCCGCCGCGGGATGCGCACCCGCAACGAGGACGACATCACCTACGTGCTCGGCCAGGGGGCGAGCCACGTGCGCGCGGTCCGCGCCGCGTACGACGCGGCGGGCGGGGCCGGGTTGGTCGAGGACCTGCGGCGAGCCTACGTCGTGCAGGAGAAATGGGAGTTCGTGTCGATGCTGCTCGAGCGAGCGGGCATCGACGTGCCGCGGGTCGAGGTCCAGCGCGGCTCCGAGGGGTGGGGCATCCGCCCCGACCCGTCCCTCGCGAGCGCGGTCCCGGGGACCCGCCAGCGGTTCACGTTCTACACCGAAGCGCGGATGAGCGACGCCCGCTCGACCACCAGCGTGAAGTGGTACTGCGTCAACGACGCCCGCGCGGTGCAGCAGTTCGGCGCCCCGGTGCAGGTCGAGGGCCCCGAGGACGGCCCGTGGGACGCCGTGTGGGCCTTCCCCGGCACCCACACGATCTACGCGCGGGTCCAAGACCACAACTACGGGATGGACCCGTCGCCGCCGGTGTGGCTCGAGTACTCGCAGACGGTGGTGTCGCTCGACGACCGGATGCGCGCCGCGAACGACTCGGTGCAGGCGACCGACTTCGTCACGATGCGCGCGGGGCTGGAGTTCCAGCGGATCCAGGCTTCGGGGGGGGTCCAGGCCGAGCAGAGCGGAGGGCCCGGCGCCCACATCGCGGTGCAGGGGGCGAACCCGGCGGTGCCCGGCGTCGCGCCGAACCTGTCCAACAACGTGTACACGGTCCAGGGCCTCACCGGCCGCGGTCGCCACTGGTACGCCGTACCGGACGACGCCCGGAACATGCCCACCCGCAACTTCTACGGGCTGCAGGCGACCACCTGGCAGGGCCAGTACGCGCTCGACATGGGCACGGGTGAGACCGCCTCGCTGCCGATCGCGCAGTCGGGCAGCTACACCATCGTGTGTGAGGAGCTCGACGCCAGCGGGCGCGCCACCGGCAACGCGGCCCGGTACCGCCAGGTCGTGCTCACCGACGCCCAGAACCAGCAGCTCTCCGCGCTGAACCAGGAGATCGGGCTCATCGACGGCGCGATGACCCAGGTCGACCGCGGGACCCGCACCCCGTGCCGCGCGGTGTACATCAACCAGGAGACCGGCCAGCAGGTCCAGCTGATGTTGTTCGTCGGCCGGGCGAGCCAGGGCGCCGGGGCCGTGTTGATCGACGCCACCCCCGGGGTCCGCCGGAAGGAGTACTCGGGCACCACGGTGATCGACGCGATCAACGACTTCCGCGAGAACAACAGCTACCCGCGCGGCCGGATCTCGCTGTCGGTGAACGACCCGCTCGCGGCCCAGCCGCAGCCGATCGCCCAGACGCTCGAGACCGACGGCTCGTCGAGCTGGTCCGAGTGGGCCTCGGCGACCGGGTGGGCGTCCCTCGGGTTGTTCGTGGCCGGCGCGGTGGCGACGGTGGTCCCCGGCGGCCAGGTGGTGGCGCCGTTCCTGTTCGCCGCAGGCGCGGCGACGGGCGCCGCCTCGGGCGGCATGTCGATCTACGACGAGCTGCAGAACGCCCAGCCGAGCGCCGGGAAGATCGCGATTAACGCGCTGGGGATCGCGTCGAGCATCCTCGGCGGCGGGGCCGCGATCATGGCGGTCAAGAACGGCGCCGGCGTGACGCTGACCGGGTTCGCCGGGCGGTTCTTCGTGTATGGCGCGCTGGGCGCCGACATCGGCAGCGCCGTGTTGATCACCGGGGAGGGCATCGACCAGATCGCGCGGGTCACCAACGACCCGGCGATGAGCGAGTCGGACAAGATCCGCGCGGTGTGCGGGATCCTGGTGATGTTGGGGCTGCAGGGCGGGCTGATCTGGCTCGGCGCGCGCGACGCCGGGGCGGTCCGTCGGCAGCTCGGCGCGCGGCTCGGCGAGGAGGTGGCGTCGCGGCTCGACGACCGCACCCTGCTGATGTTGTCCCGCCTCGACGAGGGCTCGATGGCCTCGCTGTCGGGCGCGAGCGCGGAGCGGCTGACCCGCATCGGCTCGCTGCTGGACGGGGGCCGCACCATCCGGATCGAGGGCGAGCACGTGGTGGTCGACGGGCGCCGGATGCGGTTGTCCGAGCTCGACGCGCTCGGCGACGACGCGCTGAACGCGCTCAAGCGCGGCGACGCGGCCAGGGTGCGGCCGCCCGAGGGGTCCCCCGAGCTCCAGCAGTGGCTGCGGGAGGGCGTCCCCGGCCAGATCCGCGACGAGAGCATGTTGTCCAACGCCGACGTGGCGTCGGTGATGAACGGCCAGCTCCAGAACGTGTCCCCGTCGCAGATCGACTCGATGATCGCGTCGTTCCCGGCCGAGCAGCAGGCGCTCGCCCGCCGGATGCTCGCGCGCAGCTCCGGGTTCGGCTCGATGGAGGGCTTGGGCAAGTTGTACGAGGCGCTGCAGGCCTACTCCGGCAAGACGCTGTACTTGCCGGGCGGAGGCTCGGTCGCCGACAATCTCGCCTACATGGCGCAGAAGGGGCTGTTCGGGACCGGCGCGACCCTCCGCACGGTCCGCGAGCTCGAGTTCGACATGGTGGTCGTGGTCGACGATGTCTTGCTGGCGCGGATCGCGCGCGACCACGACTTCGCGCTCGACCTGGTGGACTGCGGCGCGGTGCTGATCAACCCGCGCGGGATGAACAGCGGGATCAACCTGTTCAACGCGACCGACCCCGACGCGATCCGGAACCGGCTGTCGGGCCTGGTGACCCGGGCCGGCGCCGGAGGGGACGCCGACGCTGCCGCGGCCCGAGTGCTCGACGAAGACCTGCTGCGCCAGCTCGACGCGGCCGATCCGCGGCTGCGGCGGGCGCTCCAGACCGTCGATCCGGCCGCGGCCGGCGCCGACACCAGCGCGGCGATCGCGAACAGCCTGAACGGCGGCCAGGGCATCACCGCGAACGAGGTCGAGGCGGCCCTGTCCCAGCTGCCCCCGCAGTACCGGGCGATGGCGCGCGAGCTGCTGGTCCAGCAGTCGCAGGTGCTGAGCCCGCGGACGTTCGCGCAGAAGCTGCTCGAGCACCACCGCACGCTCGAGTCGATGGCGGCCGGCCGGGAGATGTACTTCTACATCTACCGCCCGAACAAGAGCTACTCGACCATGGCGCTCGCGCACCAGGAGGTCACCGGCACCTCGCCCGACCGGTACATCACCGGCGCGAACGAGTTCGCGAGCCGTCGCCCCGGGCCGAACTCGGTGGTGGTGATCCTCGACGACGTAGCCGGCAGCGGCAACTCGCTCCAGGACGCGTTCGAGTCGTTGAACTACCGCGGCGACGTGATCGTGGCGCCGATGTTGTCGACCACCGAGGCCGCGAACCTGTTCGGCGGGATGGCCAGCGCGAACCCGAACCTCAGGTATGCCCCGCAGGGGATGGTGCAGTCGCTCGAGTCGTCCGAGCTGTTCCGGAACCTCACCCCGGACCAGCAGGCGATGATGCGGCGCCTCGTCGGAAACCAAGGCTTCGGCAACAACGGGTTGTCGACAGCGTTCCCGTACATGGCCCCCGACAACAACAACGAGTTCTTCGGGAGCCTCGTGGCGCCGTATTTCCTCGCCAACCGCACCGCCGGCGCCTCCAAGTCGACGGGCTACACGCCCCCGGCGAACTGACATGCTCGACCTCGTCCTCCCCCCTCCGCTCGACGTCGCGTGGGCCCGCCTGGTCGGCGGGGCCGCGACCCCGGCCGAGGTGCACGCGTCGCTGTCGTCCGAAGGGTTCGCGGTGCCGGGCTCCGCCGAGGTGCGGGTCCGCGAGCACTTCGTGCGGTTCGACTTCGCCGACCGGCTGCGGCCGTACCGCGCGATCCTCGACCAGCTCGCGCCGCTCGGGCTCGCGTGCGCCCCGGTGGTGCTCGGGGAGATCGGCGGGACCGAAGGCGCGCTGCTCACCCGGTACGCGGCGGCCGCGGGGGAGGAGCTCGTGCGGGTCGCCGACGATCGCTCCTCGGTCCCCGCCGCGGCTCGCGCGCGCCTGCGCCAGGACCTGACCGCCCTGCGCGACGCGGGGCTGTGCCACCCGTACGCGCACCGCGGCGTGGCGCACTGGTGGCGCTCTCGGCCGTCGGGGGTGCTGGTGCTCGACGGGTGGCAGGCCGCGCGGCCGTGGGTGGCCGCAGACGAGGAAGAGGTGTGGGCCGGCGTCGACCGGGCGCTGCGCTCCCTCGAGTAGCGGGTCAGCGAGGGACGGGCAGCGCCGGGCGCAGCGGCAACACGCGGCCGAGCCAGTGGCTGCGCACCCGGCCGGTGAAGTACGCGTGGTGCTCGACCTCGACCGCGCCGAGCGCCACCATCCGCTCGGCGACCTGCGGCAGCCCACAGGCGCGGGCGTCGGCCGCCGCGACGAAGTACTGCGCCGCGTTCCGCCGCTCGATCCACCCGGCGCCGAGCATCGGCATCAGCCAGCCGGTCACGTGGCACAGCTTGCCGAACGTCCACCCGACCGCGCCGAGCACCGGGTCGTACCACCCGGGGGCGGCCCCGAGCGCGGTGAGCAGCGCGGCGAGCTCCGCCCGGTGCGCCCACTCCTCCGCCTCGATCTTCGCGATCGCGCGGGCTTCGTCCGGGTCGGCCACGCTGGCGGCGTGGCCCCGGTACGCGAGCGCCGCGCCCCGCTCGTTCGAGTGTTCGCGCCGCACGAACCCGACCAGCCGCTCGCGCCGCGCAGCCGTGCGCATTCGGGCGCCAGCATTTCCGCGACGCGTTGCCAAACCGGCGCGCCGCCAACTTGCAAATCC
>JBEBJC010000222.1:0-10684 GCA_040080105.1 Myxococcota bacterium | reverse complement strand
GAGCAGGTGCACATCGAGGGGGTATCCCAACCCGCGTTCGGGGGAGGGGACCGAGACACCGCGGGGGAACCGAGAGCAGAGCCGGGAGGACCGGTCAGGCCCGACCGGCGATCGTCGGCCCGAGCCACTGGACGAGCCACGGCGTGTGCCGCCCCAGGAACGCCGCGATCACTCCGTGGCCGGTGAAGGTGTACTCGACCCGCCGGCGCGCGATCGCCCGCACCATCTTCCGCGCCGCCGCGTCCGACTCCCACATCAGGGCCTCGGGCCGTCGATCGCGCCGGCTCGGGTCGCGCCGGCCCTGGTTGTCGACCTGGCCGATCTCGCTCTTCACGAACCCGGGCTGCAGCACCGTGCAGCTCACCCCGCGCGGCGCGAGCTCCATCGCCAGCGTCCGACCGAGCGCGAGCACCGCGGCCTTCGACGCCTGGTACGCCGCGTTTCCGGGTAGGTACACCAGGCCGGACACCGAGCCCACCAGGGCCAGGCGGCCGCGGGTGGCCACCAGGTGGGGGATCGCGTGGCGAGCGGTGATCGCGCACCCCACCACGTTGATGTCGAGCTGACGCCGCCAATCGTCGGCCGACAGCGACTCGACCGGCCCGGAGACGCCGAACCCGGCGTTGGCTATGGCCACGTCGATCCGACCGAGCCCCTCCGCCGCCGCCTCCGCCGCGGCGTGGACCTGGGCCTCGTCGGTGCAGTCACACGGCACGACCAGCGCGGTCCGACCGAGCTCCCGCACCTCGGCCGCGACCTGTTCCAGTCGGTCGACCCGCCGCCCCGACAGCGCGACGTTCGCCCCCTGGTGCGCGAGCTCGAGCGCCATCGCGCGCCCGAGGCCGCTGCCTCCGCCGGTGATCCACACGGACGCGTCTCGGAACGGACTGGACATCGGATCTCCGTGGCTCGGGGTCAGCGCGACGCGCCGTCGAGGCCGAGGCGACCCCGGGCGAACAGGCACCCTTCACCGCCGCGGTCGAGCTCCGAGCACGCGGCGGGGCGGTCGTCGTAGATCGAACATCGGTACGGCGCGGCGGAGCCGTCTCCGGTGAGCGCCGCGCACCGGGTGCGCCCGGGGTACGCCGCCAGCGGGGAGGGGACCCGGCACACCGAGCGGTGGCCCCCGGCGTCCACCGCCACGAACCCCGGCCGGCGGGCGGCCGTGGGATCCGAGTCCTCCACCGGGACCGCGTCGAACGCCTCGCGGCAGCACGCCCCGCAGGTCTCGCACTCCGGCTCGCTCCCCACCGACCCTCCGCCGAGCAGCAAGATGCGTCCTCCGGTCCCGTCCCGCAACCTCGGTCGCGATATCCGGTACCCCTCCGAGCCGGCGCCGGATACGGCCGGCCGCGAGGAGGACGACATGCGGATGATCTTCATCGGCCCGCCAGGGGCCGGGAAGGGCACCCAGGCGGCGCGGTTGGTGGATCGGTACGCGATGCCCCACATCTCGACCGGCGACATGTTCCGCGCGGCGGTCAAGGCCGGCACCCCCCTGGGCCAGCAGGCCGACGGGTTCATGAAGTCGGGCGCGCTGGTGCCGGACGAGCTGACGATCGCGATGTTGCTCGAGCGGATCGCCCAGCCCGACGCCCGCAGCGGCTTCATGCTCGACGGGTTCCCGCGCACGGTCCCGCAGGCGGTGGCGCTCGACCGGGCGCTGACCGAGGCGGGTGCGCAGCTCGACGTGGTGCTGGTGCTCGAGGTGCCGGACGACCCGATCGTGCGGCGGATCGTGGGCCGCCGTTCCGACCCCGAGACCGGCCGGATCTACCACCTGGAGTTCGATCCGCCGCCGCCCGAGCTGGTTGGCCGCCTGGTCCACCGGAAGGACGACACCGAGGAGGCGTGCCGTACGAGGCTCTCGGCGTACCACGCCCAGACGGCGCCGATCGTGCCGCACTACGCCGCGCAGGGGCTGGTGCGCAAGGTCGACGGCACCGGGACCCCGGACGAGGTCACCGCGCGAATCGTCGCCGCGCTGCGCTGATCTCGGCGCGCGGGCAGGGTCACACGCGACACGAACAAAACCCGCAGGGAATGCCCTGCGGGTCTCGGCTCGTCGGCGATTGTGCGGCGATTGTGCGATCCCCCTCCCACCTCGGGAGAGGGGTCGGTCAGTCGCGCTTCACGTACGGGAGCAACGACACCTGGCGGGCCCGCTTGATGGCGCGCGCGACCTGGCGCTGCTGCTTGGCGTTCAGGCCCGTGGCCCGGCGCGGCAGGATCTTGCCGCGCTCGGTCAGGAACCGCTGCAACTTGCGGATGTCCTTGTAATCGACCATCTCGCCGGGCTGCAGGGGAGAGCTCTTCTTCCGCGACATCGATACCTCTGACCAAGCGGGCCGGAGCCCGGGCAAACCGTTGTGGACCAGGGCGATTAACCAGTGACCCCGAGGTTGTCACCCTCGGGCTGGCAGGTCGGGCACAGGTAGGTGGTCCGTCCTCCTTGCTCGTCGGTCGCGATCGGCGTCCCGCACACCGGACACGGCTCGCCGGCGCGGCCGTACACCGCGAACGGGTTCGGCCCCCCGAGGTTGACGTACACGAGCTCGTCGGAGTCTTCGGCGTCGACCGCGCCCTGCAGCTGCGCGACGATCGCGGCCGCCAGCGCCGCCCACTGGTCGGCGGTCAGCGCGTCGGCGCGCAACCGGGGCGAGACCCGGGCGCGGAACAGCGCCTCGGCCGCGTGGATGTTCCCGAGCCCGGCGAGCCGGTCCTGCTCCATCAACGCGACCTTCACCGGCTTGCGGCTCGACACCCGGGCGCGCAGCGTGTCGGGATCCAGCGGCTCGGCGAGCGCGTCGGGGCCGCAGCCTGCGCGCAGCGTGGCGTCGAGGTCCGCCGCGTCGAGCGGCACCACACACCCGAACCGCCGGCCGTCGACGTACCACGCGGTGCCCGTGTCGAACGTGAGCCCGATCCGGGTCGACGGCGGGGGCTCGTCGCCGGGCGCGCGCCAAACCCAGTGCCCGGTCATGCCGAGGTGCGCCACCAGCGCGCGATCCCCGAACGTCCACCCGAGCCGCTTGCCGTACCGCGACACCGCCGTCGACGTGGCCCCGACCAGCGCGCGCACCTGGGTCTCCCCGTCGGGCAGCTTGTCGGACGGGCGGGTGGACAACGTGCCGCGCACCACGGCCGGGTCGCGCACCGCCACGTCGAGCAGCGTCCGACCAGCGGTCCACCGGGTCAGCTGGCGACGACACACTTCGACTTCCGGGAGCTCGGGCATCGACCCGAGGTACCGTGGCGCGGGGCTCGCTGCACCCCCGAACGGACCTTCACGGGATCTGGCCGCGTCGGAGGCCGTGTCCTCCGCCGTCCAGGCGGTGGAGGAGGTCGTCGATCATCGCGAGGGTGAGCCCCCACAGGCGCTGCCCGTCGAACTCGACACACGGCAGCTCGAGCTCGTGCTCTCCCCGGCGCCAGGTCATCCGGGCGCGCCCCTCGCCCGACAGCAACGTGGGCAGGGGGCGCCAGAAGGTGTCCGCGACCTCCTCGTTCGGGCGGAGCGCGGGACGGACCCGGGGCGTCGAGAACACGAACGGGCGGATGACCAGGCCTGGCTTGCCGCCGACGGCGAGCTTGTCGTCCAGCTGCCCGAGCGGCTCGGCGTCGGACAGGTCCAGGCCGACCTCCTCCGCAGTCTCCCGGATCGCTGCCTGGAGCGGGCTCGGGTCGTCGGGCTCGACCCGGCCGCCGGGGAAGGCCAGGTGCTCCGACCACGGATCCCCTGGGCGGTGGGCTCGCCGGATCAGCAACAGATCGAGGTTCGGGTCGAAGATCGCCGCCACGGCGGCATACCCGCGGGTGGCGACCTGCTCCTGGGGGGCCTGGCGCAGCACGCGCCTCAGGTCGTTTCCGGTCATCCGTTTCCGATAACGCCGCACCAGCGGGTTAGAGTCGGTCGCCTTCGACGGAGACGCGTTGAGCAACGACTTGATGGACGACGAGCGGCGGCCGGGCGGCTGGTTCGGCGACGTGATGCGCACCTGGATGCCGGCGATCCTGCTCGTGCTCGTCATCCGCACCTACGTGTTCGAGCCGTTCCGGATCCCGTCCGGCTCGATGGTGCCGACGCTGCTGATCGGCGATCACGTCGTGGTGAACAAGGCGAGCTACGGCCTGTGGGTGCCGACCATCGGGATCGAGATCCCGTTCATGGAGAACTTCGACCTGGTGCCCGCCCGGTACGAGCTGCTCGACTGGGGTGACCCGGCGCGCGGGGACATCGTGGTGTTCCGGTTCCCGAAGGACGAGCGCCTGCACTACATCAAGCGGGTGGTGGCCATCGCGGGCGACAAGATCCACGTGCGCGACAACCAGATCTTCCTGAACGGCCAGCCGATGGAGCGGTCGTTCGCCGATAAGTACGGCTTCATCGACGACAACTGTCGCGAGACCGGCACGAAGCGGTTCGTGGAGAACCTCGACGGGGTCGAGCACCACATCCTGACCAACCAGGGCCTGCCCGGGCGCCTGGCGAACTGGCCCCGCAGCGGCGAGGACGTGACCATCCCCGAGGGGATGGTGTTCGCGATGGGCGACAACCGCGACAACTCCGAGGACAGCCGCGCGTGGGAGTTCGTCCGGTACGATCAAATCAAGGGGAAGGCGCACTTCGTGTGGTTCAGCTGGGACTCGTGCCTGGGCAAGGTTCGAGCGAAGCGCTTTTTCCGGTCGTTGTACAAAGTCTACGACGACTGACCGGGCCCAGCGCGGCCTGCGTTAAGGGGCCACATGTCGATCGCGGCGATCGCGGTGTGGGTGGCCTGTGGCCGCGACGAGCCACCTCCGGAGCAGCTCGTGCTGACGGGTCCCACCGAGGTCCGTGTGTCGGAGCTCGGCCCGGTCGCGGGACCTACGGTCCGCCTCACCAGCGGCCGGGACCCGGACGGCCTGATCTGGACGTTGTCCCGGCCCGGAGTGGCGCGGCTCGACGAGGGGCGGGTGGTGGCGCTCGGGCCCGGGGAGGTCGAGGTGGCCGCCGAGTGGGAGGGAATGCGGGTGACCTGGCGGCTCGCGGTCGAGCTCGACACCCGCCTCGCGTTCGTCGCGCCGCCCGAGACCCTCGGGGTCGGGGAGCGCCACCCGCTGTCGGTCGTCGCCGCGGTCGGCGACCAGCAGCTCGATCCGGGGGCGGTCGACTGGTCGAGCTCGAACCCGTCGGTGTTGTCGGTCGACCTGGCGGGCGTGGCCACCGGGGTCGGCGCGGGGACCGCGTACGTGACCGCCTCGACCCGGGCCGGTTCGGCGATGGTGGAGATCGCGGTCGCGCCCTGAGCGACAGCAGGTCACCGAACCTCGATCAGCTCGATCTGGTAGGGGTCGTGAGCGGCGACCTCGCCGACCCACGCGCCGAGCGGCAGGTGGGTCGCGTCGACCGGGAACTGGTCGAACGCCGGATCGGCGCCCACCCACCGCCCGCCCAGGTGGACCTCGACCCACGCGGGCAGCGCCAGCGCGGGCTCCGGTTGGTCCACGTACACCCGGCCCGCGACCGTGCGGGCCTGGACCCCGGCCGCGGCGAGGACTTCCACCAGCGCCAGCGCGGACTCGGTGCAGTCGCCGCGCCCCAGCCGCAGGGCGACCGCCCCCGAGCGGCGCCCCGGGACGAACGCGGGGTCGATCGCGCGCGCGACGTGACGCACCCACCCGCGGACGGCGTCGGCTTCGGGCGGCAGCTCGGCGTCGGTGGGCGTGTCGATCCGCACCTCGGCCCCGTCGACGCGGAACCGAGCCACGTGGCTCCGACGCGCGTTCGCGAACCGGCGCGACGGAGCGGACAACAGCTGCGCCGGGTCGACCGGCGTGGGCGGGTCGGCGCGATCCACCCGGGTGGCGGTCACCACGCCCTCGTGCAGCTCCACCGGCTGGCCGTGCGAGTCGACCCGCAGCTCCACCGGACCCGCGGGGCCGAGCCACGACACCGACCCGTCCCGCACGGTCACTGCGCGCTCGGCGCCGTCGAAGGTGCAGCTCACGTCGGCCGACGGGGGCCACGCCCGCGGTGCGCAGGTGCCGAGCTGGGCCTCGGTCCCTTCGGCGTCCCACCGCTCGGTCTCGCACCGCTGCCCGTCACACGCCACCCGCGACGCGGAGTGGGTTCGGCCGCCGGTCCACGCCCAGGTGGTGCGGGTCGCGACCCACCGGGTGGCGCCGGTCGTCCCCCAGGCGCGCGTCTCGACCGCCACCGGCGCGCCGCGGACGGTGACCGACCAGGTCTCGGTCCGCTCGACCGGCCCCAGCGGCCCGGGCGCGCCCGCCCAGGGATCGGCGCGACACGCCGTGACGATCGGGGCGATGACAAGTGACACCCCCACCGGTATCCTGGCCCGGGGTGCACATCGCCCCCTCGGAGCGGAGGCGGGATGGACCTGGTCACGGCGGTCATCGCACACGCGGCCTCCGACGACCCGTCCGAGCGAGACCAGGTGGCGGTGTCCCCGCGCCTCGGGTTGTTGGCCGTGGCGGACGCGCCGTCGGGTGGACCGGACGGACGCGCGGGGGCGAGGCTCGCGCTGGATTTGGTGCGCGGGCACCTCGAGCGCAACGCCGATCGGCTGGATCGGTTCCGCCGCAACCCCACCCCCGAGCTGCGCCGGCAGGTCCTCGAGTCGATCGACGAGTCGTTCGCCCGCGCCGCCCACGACCTGTTCGCGTTCGCGCGTCGGCGCGACGGGGTGAGGGTCACGCTCGACGTGGTGCTGCTGCTCGACCGGGAGGCGTTCATCGGGCACGTCGGCGACGGCCGGGTGTACTTGGTGCGGCGCGGGCTCGTCCACCAGCTCACGGTCGATCACTCGCGCGGAGACGAAGCGGTCCAGTTCGACGAGCCGGAGGAGTCGGCGGCGGAGTCCACCGACGCGGCGCCGGGGCAAACCCGCGCGTTGGGGCCGTCGGCGCACGTGCGGGTCGAGACCTTGTGCATGGAGCTCGCGATCGAGGACCGCCTGGTGTTGTGCTCGGCCGGCCTCCACCGAGCGATCCCGGAGGCGCGGCTGGAGGGGATGCTGGTGGGCGAGCACCTGCGCGACCTGCCCGACGCGCTCGTCCGCGGGGCGAGCCGCTCGATGCTCGGCGCGTGTGCCCAGCTGGGCACCGGCGACCCGTTCACCGCGGACTCGGCCCAGGCCCGCCTGGCGCTGCTCGCGCCGATGCCGCTGCTCGCGCACCTCACCGAGCGCGAGCTCCGGGTGGTCGCGCAGGCCACCACCCCGCGTCAGTTCCCCGGTGACGCCGTGGTGTTCGAGGAGGGGGATCCGGGCAACGAGCTGTACCTGCTGGTCGCGGGGGGCGTCGAGGTGTGCAAGGAAGGCGCCACGATCGCGGTGCTCACGCCCGGCTCCACCTTCGGCGAGATGGCGATGCTCGACGAGCCGCAGCGCTCGGCGTCGGCGTTCACCGTCGGGGAGACCGAGCTGATGGTGATCTCGCGCGAAGGGTTCTTCGCGATGCTCCGCGCGCACCCGCTGCTCGCGGTGAAGGTGCTGTGGAACCTGCTGCTGGGGCTGTCGGCGAACCTGCGGCGGACGAACGAGCGGCTGGCCGACCTCGAGCGCGAGCTCGGGCGGAGGCTCGTGTCGTAGCCTCAGAACAACCCGAGCTGGACCTGGGGCTTGCGCCGAGGCCCTTCCGGGTCCCACTCGATCCGGCGCCCCTTGAGCTCGCCCACGTCGAACGCGAACCGACCGTCGGGCTCCTCCACGAAGACCAGGTGCCCGATCGCGCCGACCACCGTGCCTTCGACCACCCGATCCGGCTCGAGCCGGAGCTCGTTGACCGACAGCCCCCGGGTCCGGCGCGCCAGCTCGGGCTGGGGAACGTCGACCGGGGGGTGGAGGAACGGGTGGTACTCGGCGGGCAGCAGCGAGCGGACCTGGCTCGCGGCGTCGCGCACCCGCGCGCGAGCGGTCGCCTCGCTCATCGCGCCCTGCAGCAGCGCGGTCTTGCGCGACCGCCGCATCGTCTCGGACAGGCCGGCGCTCGACAGCAGGTGCTCCATCCGCTTGATCGTCGGGCCCTCCGCCGCCGCGATCCGCGAAGCCGCCAGCGGCCCCTGCTCCACGATCCGCTGTTCGCGTCGCCCGTCGCTCGCCGTGCCCACCTTGATCGTCTCGTCGCCGAAACACGCGAGGTACAGGTGGTGGGTCTGTCGGCAATAGTCCAGCATCTCCGACGATAGACGAGGGCACCGAAACCCGTCGCAGGTCATGCACGGTCGGAACGCGTCGCGGCGGGCGCACGGGTCACACGTGCTGCCCCGGGCGCACTCGGCGCGATCGGGGCACGGCCGGCGCTGCTCGCCGTCGTGGTACCCGGTGCAGTGGCGGCCGGGGAGGACCCGGAAACACACGGCGCCGGTGATCGCGCGCTGGTCCGGCACCGGAGGGTCGCCCGCCCACAGGTGCAGCCGCACGCCCCCCTCGGCCCACGTGAAGCCGGTCACCAGCGCCCGATCGCCCATCGGTTGCACCCCTAACACCGGCCCCGTACGCTGCGCGGATGTTCCCCACCTCCGTCCGCGACCCGTACGCGCGCGCCGGCCGGTTCGTGGTCCGCTCGATCGAGCCGACCGCGGACGGCCGGTTCCGCGCGATCCTCGACGACTCCGTGTTGTACCCCGAAGGGGGCGGGCAGCCGTGGGACCTGGGCACGGTGGGCGGGGTGGCGGTATTGGCGGTGGTCCGGCGCCCCGACGGGCTCGAGCACACCCTCGCCGGGCCGGTGTCCCCCGGGTCGGTCTCGGTGGAGGTCGACTGGGACCGCCGGTTCGACCACATGCAGCAGCACACGGGGCAACACCTGCTTTCGGCGCTCGCCGCCGATCGGTTCGGGCTGCCGACCACGAGCTTCCACCTCCACCCCGGCCTCGACGCGGTGTGTGACGTGGAGCTCGGCGGCGAGCTCGAGCTCGACCGCGCGCGCGCGCTGCAGGACCAGGTGAACGAGGCGATCCGCGCGGCCCGGGCGGTGCGGGCGACGGTCACCGATCGGTTGCCGCCGGAGGCGCGGACCCGGGGGGTCCCCGACGGGGTCGACGCCGTGCGGCTGATCGAGATCGAGGGGCTCGACCTGAACACCTGCGGGGGCACCCACGTGCGGTCGACGGCCGAGCTGCAGCAGTGTGTGGTGCTCGGGGTGGAGCGGCTGCGCGGCGGCACCCGGGTGTCGTTCGTGTTCGGCGAGCGGGTCGCGCGTCGGTTGGTCGTCGCCGAGCGCCGGCTGGCGGCGGCCTCCGCGCTGGTGTCGGTGGGCCCGTCCGACCTGGTCGACGCGATCCGGCGCGCGCTCGACGAGGCCAAGGCGGCGGCCAAGTCGCGGTCGGCGCTCGCAGACGAGCTCGCCGCGTCGATCGGAGCAGCGCTCGCCGCGGGGCCCGGTCCGCTGCGGGCGCTGCACCGCGGCGACGCCGACCTCCCGTTCCTGAACGCGGTCGCCGCTGCGGCGGGGCGGGCCGCTCCCGACGCCGTGTTGTGGCTCACGGCCGGCGAAGGCTCCGAGGGGGCGTTCCTGCTGGTCGCGCCGCCGGAGCGGATCGGCGCGGTGAAGGGCGAGCTGCTGGACCGGCTCGGGGCGAAGGGAGGGGGACCGCCGGGGCGGCTGCAGGGCAAGGCCAGCCGGATCGACCGCCGCGACGACGTGCTGGCGCTGCTGGCCGGCTGAGCGTCACCGCGTCCCGTACATCCGGTCGCCCGCGTCGCCGAGCCCGGGCACGATGTACCCGTGGTCGTTGAGCCGCTCGTCGATCGCTGCCGTGACCACCGGCACGTCCGGGTGCGCCGCGTGGAACGCCGCCAATCCCTCGGGCGCGGCGAGCAGACACAGGAACCGGATCGAGTGCGCCCCGCGTTCCTTGAGCATCGTGACCGCGGCGGCGGCCGAGTTGCCGGTCGCGAGCATCGGGTCCACCACCAGCACCGGCCGCTTGTCGAGGTCGGACGGGACCTTGAAGTAGTACTTGACCGGCTCGAGCGTGTCCGGGTCGCGGTACAGGCCGACGTGGCCGACGGCGGCGGTGGGGATCAGCGGCAGCACCCCGTCGAGCAGGCCGTTCCCGGCGCGCAGGATCGAGATCAGCGCCGGGGGCAGCCCCGCGAGCTTCGGGGCACGGGTCTCGGCGACCGGCGTGCGGATGGTCACGGTCTCGACCGGCAGCTCGCGCGTCAGCTCGTACGCGAGCAGGTGCGCGATCTGGGCCAACAACCTGCGGAACGTGCCGCTGTCGGCGCTCTCGTCGCGCATCAGGGTGAGCTTGTGCTGGACCAGCGGGTGGTCGACCACGATGACCTGGGGCATGGGCACCTCTCGGGCGGCCCGATATTGCGGGTCGATGACCGACGCATCCCCCCGCACCCGCCGCCTCCGCCGGATCCTCCGGTTCGCGCTCGACCTGCCGACCGCGGCGCGGGCGCGCCTCGCGGGTCCCCCCCGCACCAACGATCGCGGCGACGTCCTCGACCCCGAGCTGCAGGTGATGGTGCGGCTCGACGCCGTGCAGCGGCGCCCGCTGGCTGGGGTGCCGGTCGACCGGGCGCGCCGCGACCTGGTGCGGTCGACCCAGATCGTGGAGGCGCCCCCACGCGCGGTGGCGCGCACCGAAGACCGGCTGGCGGACGGCGTGCCGATCCGGGTGTACGTCCCGTCGAACACCGGCGGGCCGTGGCCGGTGCTGGTG
>JBEBJC010000221.1:0-10698 GCA_040080105.1 Myxococcota bacterium | reverse complement strand
CGAGGGCAAGGCGAGCAAGGGCCTCAAGAAGTTCATCGGCGAGATCGTCGTCGCCACCGGCGTGGTCGAGAAGTCCACGGGGTGGGGCGGGCGCATCGAGTGCGAGAACTGCGAGCCCCGCGCTCCCGAGTATCCGCCGGTCGCGCGCGACTCCATCCAGATCGTCGAGGTCGAGGCGTCGGGGGTGCTGACCTGCGCCGATCCGTCGCTGCGGACCGCCGCGCCGTACCGGACCGACAAGGAGTCGCCCGCGACCGGGCTCGACGAGGCGAACCTGGCGGGCGGCGGGATGATCGTCGACGACTTCGACGGTGACGGGCTGTACGACCTGTTCATCCCGAGTGAGGAGTGGCTGCAGCTGTTCTGGGGTGCCTCTTCCGAGCCGACGTTCGTGACCCCGCCGGTGTCCGAGATCGCCGGGGTCGACCTGTCGATGGCGGTGGGCGGGAGCGCGGCCGACGTGGACGCCGACGGGGACCTCGACCTGGTGGTCACCCGGTGGGAGCAGCCGGTGGTGCTGCTGCGCAACCAGGGCGGGCGGGTGTTCGTCGACGGCACGGCCGACGCCGGGCTCACCACCGCGCCGCGCAAGTACCAGAGCGCCTCGTGGGGGGACATCGACGGAGACGGTGACCTCGACCTGTTCCTCGGCACGTACGGCGAGAAGGCCAAGATTGAGGATGACCTGTGCGGCGACCACGTGCCGGACGGCTCGGAGCTGTGGGTGAACGACGGCGACGGCACGTTCACCAATGCAACCGATCGACTGCCCGACGAGGTGCACGACGGCTACGTGTTCGCGTCCGGGTTCTACGACCTCGACGACGACCAGCTGCCCGAGCTGGTGGTGTCGAACGACGACGGCGGGTGTCAGCCGTCCCTGCTGCTGCGGAACACCGGCGGTGGGTTCGAGGTCGACGGGTCGGCCGGGATCTCGCGCGGGGAGTCCCACGACATGGGGATGGGGGTCGCCGACCTGAACGGCGACGAGCTCCCGGACTTTGCATTGACTTCGTGGCAGTCTGTCACCGTATTGCGCAGCGTTGCAAGCGCCGGAGTGTGGAGCGACGCAGCGCAAGCTCTTGGAGTGGAAGTCGACCACATTGGCGCGGCCCATCAGGACTACGGGTGGGGAGCGGAGTTCGCCGACGTGGACAACGACGCCGACGTCGACCTCGCGATGACGTTCGGGTTCTGGTCGTACTACACCGGCACGATGGACGCCCGGTTCCAGCGCGACGGTCTGTGGCTGCAGCAGGGCGGGCAGTTCTCCGACCAGGCGCCGCTGTGGGGCGTGGGCGACCAGGGCGTCGGCCGCGGCCTGGTGTTCGTCGACCTGAACCACGACGGGTGGCTCGACCTGGTGAAGCGCCAGCTCGACCTGCCGACCCCGATGTACGTGTCGCACTGCGGCGACGAAGGGTGGCTGCGGATCTCGCTGCGCGACGAGGGGAACAACCCGCGCGCGATCGGGGCGAAGGTGCGGGTGAAGGCCGGCGGACTGACCCAGGTGCGGTGGATGCAGTCCGGCAGCTCCGGGATGTACACCGGGGGCCCGTCCGAGGTGCACTTCGGGCTCGGCGCGGTCGACGTGGTCGACGCGATCGAGGTCGTGTGGCCCGACGGCGAGGTCACGGTGACCGAGGCCGTGGACAGCCGCCAGGTGTTGACCCTGACCCGGGTGCCCGCGCCCTGAGCGCAGCCCTCGCCTCGGCCGGCGACGGGCCTTCAGGTGGTGGCGGCGTCGACGATCGCGGTGAACCCGGCCGCGTCGAGTGACGCCCCGCCTACCAGCGCCCCGTCGATGTCGGGCATCGCGAGCAGCTCGCGCGCGTTGTCGGCCTTCACCGAGCCGCCGTACTGGATCCGCACGTCGTCGGCCACAGCGCCCACCTTCGCCCGGAGCCAGCCGCGGATCGCGGCGTGTACGGCCTGGGCCTGGTCGGGCGTGGCGTTCTCGCCGGTGCCGATCGCCCACACGGGCTCGTACGCGAGGGTGAGCGCGCCGATCTGGTCGGGCGCGAGCTTCGCGAGCCCGCGCTCCAGCTGGCCGAACACCACCTGCTCGACCCGGCCGGCCCGGCGCTCGTCGAGGGTCTCCCCCACGCAGTAGATCGGGAGCAACCCCGACGCGAGCGCGAACGACAACTTCGCCGCGCAGGCGTCGTCGGTCTCGCCCCACCGCTGCCGCCGCTCGGAGTGGCCGACGAGCGCGTGGTCACACCCGACCTCGCGCGCCATCACCGCGCTGTTCGCGCCGGTGAGCGCGCCCGACGCCGCGGCCTCGATCTCCTGGATCCCGACCGCGACCGCCGAGCCCTTCAACACCGGCACCACCGCCGGGATCGACAACGCGGTGGGGAACACCGCGATCGTGACCCCGGACCGGCCGGCGAGCCGCTCGCGCAGGCCCGTGGCGAGCGCCGCCGCGGCGGACGGGCCGAGGTTCAGCTTCCAGTTCCCCGCCACGAACGGGCGGCGGCTCACGACTGGCCCCGAACGCCGAACTCCGGCGCGCGGTGGGTTCGCAGCGCGGCGAGCCCGACCAGGTCCCCTTGCTCGAGGAACTCGAGCGAGGCCCCGCCCCCGGTCGACACGTGGGTGATCCGGTCCTGCAGCCCGAACTTCGCCAGCGCCGCGGCGCTGTCGCCCCCGCCGACGATCGTGCGCGCGGTGCTCGCGGCGAGGGCCTCGGCCACCCCGCGGGTGCCGCCCGAGAACGCGTCCCACTCGAACACGCCCATCGGGCCGTTCCAGAACACCGTGCGGCACGACGCGAGCACCTGGCCCCACGCGGCGAGGGTCGCCGGACCGATGTCGAGCCCCATCTTGCCGTCCGGGATCGCGGTCACCACCAGCGGGGTCGCGTCGGCGGCGAACCTGTCCGCCACCACGTGGTCGATCGGGAGGTGCACCTTGACCCCGCGCGTCTTGCACTTGTCGAGCAGCTGGCGCGCCAGCTCCACCTTGTCGGCCTCGATCTTCGACGCGCCCACCGGGTGGCCCTGGGCCGCGAGGAACGTGTACGCCATCGCGCCGCCGATCAGCAGGTGGTCGATCCGCTTCGACAGCGCCTCGATCACCCCGATCTTGTCGGACACCTTCGCCCCGCCGAGGATCGCCGCGATCGGCGCCTTCTCCGGGCGGTTGTCGGGCGACAGCAGGCCGCCGAGCTGCTCGAGCTCCTTCTGCACCAGCAGCCCGATCGCGCCGGGCAGGTGCTGCGGCACGCCCACGATCGACGCGTCGGGGCGGTGCATCGCGCCGAACGCGTCATCGACGTACACCTCGCCGATCGCCGCCAGCTGGCGCGCGAACTCGGCGTCGTTGTCCTTCTCGCCCGCGGCGAACCGGAGGTTCTCGATCACCAGGATCCCGCCCGGGGGCAGGTCGCGCGCGAGCTGCACCACCTCGTCGCCGACCACGTCGTGCGCGAACACGACCTCCACGTCGACGAGCTCGGCCAGGCGTGCGGCCACCGGCTCGAGCGAGAACTCCTTCTCGAACCCCTTGCCCTTCGGGCGGCCGAGGTGCGAGCAGCAGATCACCTTCGCGTGGCCGGCGCGCAGGCGCGCGATCGTGGGCAGCGCCCCCCGGATCCGGGTGTCGTCGGTGACCACCCCGCCCTCGAGCGGCACGTTGAAGTCGACCCGCAGCAGGACCCGCTTGTTCGCGAAGTCGAGCTGGTCGAGGGTCGGCGGGAGCGCGGGGCTCACTTCGCGCCCCCGAGCAGGCGCGCCAGATCGATCATCCGGCACGAGAATCCCCACTCGTTGTCGTACCAGGCAAACACCTTGACCAGCGTGCCGTCCATCACCTGGGTCAGCTCGAGGTCGGCGATCGAGCTGTGCGGGTTGCCGATCAGGTCGCCCGACACCAGCGGCTCGTGGGTGGCCTCGAGGATCCCCTTCAGCGGGCCGTTCGCGGCGGTGGTCAGCAGGGCGTTCACCTCGTCCTTGGTGGTCGCGCGCTTCGCGTTGAACACCAGGTCGACGATCGACACGTCGGGCGTGGGCACCCGCATCGACATCCCGTTCAGCTTGCCCTTGAGCTCGGGCATCACGAGGCCGATCGCCTTCGCCGCGCCGGTCGAGCTCGGGACCATGTTCAGCGCCGCGGCGCGCGCCCGGCGGAAGTCACCCTTGCGGTGCGGCGCGTCGAGCAGGTTCTGGTCCATGGTGTAGCTGTGGATCGTGGTGACCAGGCCGTTGACGATGCCCACGCCGTCGTGCAGGGCCTTGACCACCGGCGCGAGGCAGTTCGTGGTGCAGCTCGCGTTCGACACGATGTGGTGCTTGGCGCCGTCGAACGTCTCGTGGTTCACGCCCATCACGATCGTCGCGTCCACGTCCGCGTCCGACTTCGCCGGGGCCGACAGGATCACCTTCTTCGCGCCCGCGTCGACGTGCACCTGCAGCTGGGCGCGGCTGGTGAACACCCCGGTGCACTCGAGCACCACGTCGACCTGCCGCTCGCGCCACGGGAGCTTGGTCGGGTCCTTCTCGGCGGTGACCGGCACCACCTTGTCGCCGATCTTGATCCCGCCCTCGACCGCGGTCACCGGGTGCTCGAACGTCCCGTGCACCGAGTCGCGCCGGAGCAGGTACGCGAGCATGTCTGCGCTGGTGAGGTCGTTGATGTGCACGAACTCGACGTCGGCGCGACCCCAGGCGGCCCGCAGGACGTTGCGGCCGATGCGGCCGAAGCCGTTGATGGCGATGCGGATGGGCATGGCGACCTCTCGGTGGAAAACGGGTCCTGGTGGTATTCGCTCGCGCCCCGGGTCGCAACGTGCGCGGACACCCCGTCGCGGACGCGATAGGCCCTGCGGATGCTGCTCGTTCCGAACGTGACGCTCCGCGACGGGGTGGACGAGCGACGGCTGGTGGCCGAGCACCTCGGAGTCCGACCCGATCGGATCCGGAGCGCCGCACTGGTCCGGCGCTCGCTCGACGCCCGCCACCGCCGCCAGAAGTGGCTCGGCGTGTACCAGGTCGAGGTCGACGACGAGGCGCCGATCCTGCGCCGGGGGATCGCCGGCGTCCGCCCGTGGAACGAGCGGGACGACGGTCGGTACGGGCTGGCGAAGCCGGCGATGACCGTCGGCCCGTCGACCGGGCCGAAGTCGGCGATCGTGGTGGGCACCGGCCCCGCGGGGCTGTTCTCCGCCCTGTTCCTGGCCGAGGCGGGGTACCGGGTCACCGTGCTCGAGCGCGGCGGGCCGGTGGAGGAGCGGGTCACCGCGGTCAACGCGCAGTGGCGCGGCAAGGTCCCGCTCGACCCCGAGAACAACCTCGTGTTCGGCGAAGGGGGGGCAGGGACCTTCTCCGACGGCAAGATCTACACCCGCCGGCGCGACGGGGAGCTCGGGTACATCTTCCGCACCCTGATCGAGTTCGGGGCCGACGCGCAGGCGGTGCAGGAGTCGTGGGCCCACCTCGGCACCGACAAGATCCGCGCGATCTTGCCGCCGTTCCGCGAGCGGCTGTGGTCGCTCGGGGCAGACCTGCGGTACCACGCGCGGGTCGACGCGCTGGTGGTCGACGGCGGGCGGTGCCGCGGGGTGGTGCTGGCCGACGGCACGGTGATCGAGGGCTCGCCGGTGCTGGTGGCCACCGGGCACTCGGCCCGCGACGCGGTGAAGATGATGCTCGACGCCGGCGCGGCCGGCGAGTCCCGCGGGATCGCGATCGGCGCCCGGATCGAGCACCCGCAGACCGCGATCGACGCCGGCCGGTACGGCACCGACGCGCGCGGCGAGCTCCCGCCGGCCACGTACCGCCTGGCGTTCCACCCGGACCGCGGGCTGCCCGCCCGCACGTTCTGCATGTGCCCCGGGGGGATGGTGGTCCCGGCGTCGAACCACCCGGAGCGGGTGGTGGTCAACGGGATGAGCTTCGCCGCTCGGCGCGGGTTCTGGGCGAACTCGGCGCTGATCGTGGAGGTGGGCCGCGAGGTGTACGGCTCGGACGACCCGATGGCCGGGTTCGCGTGGCAAGACCAGATCGAGCGGGCGGCGTGGTCGGCCGGGGGCGGCGGGTACGTGGCGCCGGCGCAGCGGGTGGTCGACCTGCTGGAGGGCCGCGGCTCGGCCGACGTGCCGAAGACCAGCTACCCGCACGGGGTCGTGGCCACCGATCTGCGCGACGTGCTGCCGGCGGTGATCACCGACGGGATGGCCGCGGCGCTGAAGGTGTTCGAACGCCAGCTGCCAGGGTTCGCCAGCGCAGACGGGGTGCTGATCGCCCCCGAGACCCGCACCACCAGCCCGATCCGGTTCCTACGGACCGAGCGGGGCGAGTCCACCACGTTGCCGGGGCTGTTCCCCGTCGGGGAAGGCGCCGGCTACGCGGGAGGTATCGTCAGTTCCGCGCTCGACGGGCTGCGCGCGGCGCGCGCCATCGTGGGCAGCGGAGGAGAAGAGAGCGGGTGATGAGATTCGAACTCACGACAACCACGTTGGCAACGTGGAGCTCTACCACTGAGCTACACCCGCGGACGCCCTGTAGGTAACCGGTGGTCGGAGATCGTCAAGCACACCCGATCGCGACCGGGATCGGGTCCCCGGAGACCGGCGTTCTCAGCCGCTCCGCTTGCGCGCCGCCAGCGCCGCCTTCGCCCCGGCCAGCGCCCGGACCGCGTCCGGCCCGAGCCGCGCGGCGACCCCGACGAACAGGATGTCGAGCACCAGCAGGTGAGCGAGACGGGACACCATCGGGAGCTGGACCGCGGCGTCCTCGTCGATCGCGACCGCCACCACCCGGTCGGCGGCGGTGGCCAAGGTGGTCCCGGGTGAGGTGATCGCCACCACCGACGCCCCGCGGGCGCGCGCCACCGCGCAGGTCTCGAGCAGCTCGGCGCTCTCGCCCGAGTGGGAGATCGCGAGCACCACGTCGGCGGCGCCGAGTGTGGCGGCAGTTGCCGCGAGCAGGTGGGGGTCGGACGAGGCCACCGCGAGCATCCCGATCCGGGTCAGCCGCTGCTGCGCGTCGGCCGCGACGAGCCCGGACGTCCCGAACCCGACCGCCACCACGCGGCGCGCGCTGGCGAGGGTGTCGGCCGCCGCGTCGAGCGCGTGGAGGTCGAGCGTGGGGCGGAGGCGGAGGAGCGCCCCGAACAGGCCGTCGGCCACCACCTTGGTCGCCGAGTCGAGGTGGCCCGCGGCCAGCGCCGGGTGCACGTACGCGAGGCCCGAGGCCGACTCCCGCACCAGCGCCACCTTGAACGGCCGGACCCCGCCGAACCCGAGGCCGCGGCAGAACCGCACCACCGTGGGCTCGCTCACCGCGGCGGCGCCGGCGAGCTCGGTGATCGACGCGGTCGACGCCCAGTCGGGCCGCGCGAGCACGACCTCGGCCACCCGGCGCTCGGCTGGCGGGCAGCGGTCGCGGTGGGCGGCGATCTTCGCGAGCAACATCGGCGGTTGACTCCGTCTGTAGGAAAGTTACCATCAACTGGGTTCGCTGCAACCCGCGAGGGGTCATGGCCACGTTGGTTCCCGTCGATCCGTTCGACATCGTGGTGTTCGGGGGCGCCGGCGACCTGTCGCTGCGCAAGCTGATGCCGTCGCTGTACCACCGGTGGTGTGACGGCCAGATCCCGCCGACCAGCCGGATCGTGGCGAGCTCGCGCACCGAGATGACCGACGAAGCGTTCCGGGCGCTGGTGCGGTCGAGCTACGAGAAGTTCCACCCCGGCGACCCGATCGACGAGCCGACCTGGGCCGCGTTCGCCGCGCGGATCGGGTACGCCGCGTGTGACGTGGGCGCGCGCGGCCCCGACTGGGTCGAGCTCGCAGCCCGGCTCGACCCGAACCCGGAGAAGATCCGGCTGTTCTACCTGGCGCTCCCGCCGGCGTTGTTCGGGCCGATCTGCGCGAACCTCGAGGCCGCCGGCCTGCGGTCGCCGAAGTCACGGGTGGTGCTCGAGAAGCCGATCGGCACCGACCTGCTGTCGGCGCGGGCGACCAACGACGCGATCGGCAAGGTGTTCGACGAGGGCTCGATCTTCCGCATCGACCACTACCTGGGCAAGGAGACCGTCCAGAACCTGCTGATCCTGCGGTTCGCCAACGTGCTGTTCGAGCCGCTGTGGAACTCGACCGCGATCGACCACGTGCAGATCACGGTGGGCGAGACGATCGGCGCCGGCCAGCGGGCCTCGTACTACGACAAGGCAGGCGCGCTGCGCGACATGGTGCAGAACCACCTGCTCCAGCTGCTGTGCCTGGTCGCGATGGAGCCCCCGCAGGACCTCGAGGCCGACACGGTGCGCGACGAGAAGGTGAAGGTGCTGCGGGCGCTGCGCCCGGTCACCGCCGAGCGCGCGCGCGAGGAGACGGTGCGGGCGCAGTACGGCCCCGGGGTCACCGACGGCGGAGCGGTCCCGGGGTACCGCGACGAGCTCGGCGCCGCGTCGACCACCGAGACGTTCGTGGCGCTGAAGGCCCACGTCGACAACTGGCGTTGGGCCGGCGTCCCGTTCTACCTGCGCACCGGCAAGCGGATGAGCGCCCGCCGGTCCGAGATCGTGGTCGAGTTCAAGCCGGTGCCGCACGAGATCGTCGCGCCGGAGTCGGGGCGGATCCGGCCGAACCGGCTGGTGATCCGGCTTCAGCCGAACGAGGGCGTGAAGTTGATGTTGATGACCAAGGAGCCCGGGCCAGGTGGGATGCGGCTGCGGTACGTCCCGCTGAACCTGTCGTACGCCGAGACGTTCAAGGCCCGGTACCCCGACGCGTACGAGCGGCTGCTGCTGGCGGTGGTTCGCGGGAACCTGTCGCTGTTCATGCGCCGCGACGAGGTCGAGTGGGCGTGGCGGTGGATCGACGGGGTGCTCGACGCGTGGGGGTCGGACTCCGTCGGGCTGGCGAAGTACCCGGCCGGCGCCGACGGTCCGCCGGCGTCGGCGTTCCTGCTCCAGCGCGACGGGCGCGAGTGGTTCGACGGAGACGACGAGTGAACCCCGCGGTGCAGGCGGTCACCGACCGGATCGCCCGGAACAGCGGGCCGACCCGCGCGGCGTACCTGGCGCGGATCCGAGCGGCGCGCGCCGAGGGACCCCACCGGGCCGCGCTCGGGTGCGGCAACCTCGCGCACGGGTTCGCGGCGTGTGGCGCGGTCGACAAGGCCCGCCTCGCCGGGGTGACCGCGCCGAACGTCGCGATCGTGACCGCGTACAACGACCTGTTGTCGGCGCACCAGCCGTTCGCCGACTACCCGCGCCGGATCACGCGGGCGCTGGCCGAGATCGGGGCGGTGGGGCAGGTCGCGGGGGGCGTGCCGGCGATGTGTGACGGCATCACCCAGGGCCGCCCCGGGATGGAGCTGTCGCTGTTCAGCCGCGACGTGGTGGCGCTGTCCACCGCGATCGCCCTGTCACACGACCTGTTCGACGGGGTGTTGTGCCTCGGCGTGTGCGACAAGATCGTGCCCGGGCTGCTGATGGGGGCGCTGTCGTTCGGGCACCTGCCCGCGGTGTTCGTGCCGGCCGGCCCGATGCCCACCGGGGTCGCGAACGCCGAGAAGGCGAAGGTCCGCGAGGCGTACGCGGCCGGCCGGGCCACCCGGGCCGAGCTGCTCGAGGTCGAGTCGAACAGCTACCACGCCCCCGGGACCTGCACGTTCTACGGGACCGCGAACTCGAACCAGGTGCTGATGGAGGTGATGGGGCTGCAGCTCCCGGGCGCGTCGTTCGTGCCGCCCGGCACCCCCGAGCGCGACGCGCTGACCGAGATGGCGGCGCGGCGGGTGGTGGCGCTCGCGGGTGAGGCGTACACCCCGGTGGGGGAGGTGGTCGACGAGCGGGCGGTGGTCAACGCGATCGTCGCGCTGCACGCCACCGGCGGCTCCACCAACCACACGATCCACCTGGTGGCGATCGCGCGGGCGGCCGGCCTGCGGGTCGACTGGGACGACTTCGCGGCGCTCGCGCGGGTCACGCCGCTGCTCGCGCGGGTGTACCCGAACGGGGCCGCCGACGTGAACGCGTTCCACCGGGCGGGCGGGGTCGGGTCCGTGGTGCGAGAGCTGCTCGGCGCCGGGCTGATGCACGCCGACGCGCGGACCATCGCGGGCGACCTGCGCGCGTACGCGTCGACCGCGGGCGAGCCCGATCCGACGGTGGTGCGGCCGGTGACCGCGCCGTTCTCACCCGACGGCGGGCTGTCGGTGCTCGACGGTCCGCTCGGTCGGGCGGTGATGAAGGTGTCGTCGCTCGACCCGGCCCGGTTGCCGGTCGACGCCCCGGCGGCGGTGTTCGACTCCCAGGACGCGTTCGTGGCCGCGTACCGCGCGGGCGAGCTCGATCGTGACGTGGTGGTCGTGGTGCGGTTCCAGGGGCCGCGCGCCAACGGAATGCCCGAGCTGCACCAGCTCACCCCGGCGCTCGGGGACCTGCAGCGGCGGGGGCGGCGGGTCGCGCTGGTCACCGACGGACGGATGTCGGGCGCCTCGGGGCGGGTCCCGGCGGCGATCCACCTGACCCCGGAGGCCGCCGCGGGCGGGCCGCTCGCCCGGGTCCGCGATGGGGATCGGATCGTGGTCGGCGTCGACCGGCTCGAATGGAGCGCGGCGGGAGAACAGCGCGAGCCGGCGCAGGTCCGGCTCGACGCCACAGGGTACGGCCGCGAGTGGTTCGCGCCGTTCCGGGGGCGGGTGACCAGCGCCGAGCAGGGCGCGCTGTCGATCGGGGAGGACC
>JBEBJC010001279.1:0-2261 GCA_040080105.1 Myxococcota bacterium | reverse complement strand
CCGCGGCGACCGCATGTGCGACTTCGGCGAGGCCGAGCAGCGCCGCTTGGTGGCGCTCGGGTTGGAGAACCTGCGACTCGCCGGCGCGCGCGACGTCGCCCACGAGCCCCGCGCCGACCAACACCACCGTGTCGCCCGGGAACGGCGGGAACACGTACTCGACGAACGCTCCGGCGAACAACGCGGCGTACACCAGCGCCGGCGGCCACCCGGCCGTGTGCTCCACCCAGCTCGCCAGGTCCATGCCCCACTGTACTCCACCCCCTCCGGGGGTTCGGCGCGCGGGCCTACGACGCGACGATGGGCTGCGGCGGCTCGCCCCGGGTGAGGAGGACCACGGTCCGCACGTCGCACGAACGCCCCATCCACACCGGATCGAGCGCCGGCAGCGGATCACGCGCGAGCCACGCCCGCACCCGTGCGCCGGTGACCCGTACCAACGGGTCGCTGGACAGCTCGACCCGATCGAGCCCCGACGAGTCGCCGGTCGCGATCGCCGCATACACCCGAGCCTGTTCGGTGCACCGCCAGTCCCCGGCGTCGGTCGCGGCTTCGATCGCCTCGCGCGCCGCGGTCACCCCTCGCCGCCGATCCCCCTCGAGCACCGCGACCACACACGCGCCGACCAGGGCGCGCGCCTCGTACCTCTTCGCGCGGACGGCGCGAACGGCGTGGATCGCGCGGGCGGACTGCTCCTCCGCCTGTTGCAGATCGCCCTGCTCGATCGCGCACCGGCACAGGTTCATGCGGGCGACCGCCTCGGCCAACGGCTCGCCGAGCTCGGCCCCGTCGGCCACCACCCGCAGGTACAGCTGGCGCGCCTCGTCGAGCCGGCCGGTCTGCAGCGCGATCATGGCGATGTTCGCCATGGCCCGCAGGACGCCCGGCAGGTGCCCCGCGGCCTCGTGCTCCTCCAGCGAGCGCCGGAACCACCCATCGGCGAGCTCCGGCCGATGCATCTCGGCGTGGGCGTTGCCGAGCATCCCCATCACCTTGGCGGCGTTCACCCGGTTCCCTGCCGCCTGCTGCAACGCGAGCGCCTGCAGCAGCGGGTCGATCGACTGCTCCGAGTCGGCGCCGGCCACGGCGACGAACGCGAGGTTCGACATCGCGTCGGCGTGCGCGCTCCGATCCCCGGCGGCGTGCAGCAACCGCGCTGCATCCTGCAGCGCCGAGCTGGCCTCGCGCAGCCGTCCGTGGGTCAACGCCCGCGCCCCGATCCGGAGCAGGGCCAGCCCGCGACCGCGCTCGAGCCCGGCCTTGCCCGCCTCCGCCAACGCCGCCGCCAGGTCGTCGTCGGCGCCCTCCCGCCCGGTCGTGTCCCGCTCACGGGCGCGGGCGAGCCACGCCTGGACCCGCAGCTCGGGCTCTCGGGCCTCGGCGACCGCGCGGTCGAGCACCTCGATCCGCCGCTCGTACGGCCCGGTGCTCGCGAGCAGCAAGTCGTACTGCAGCGCCGCCCGCACGGTGAGCTCGGGCCGGTCGAGCGGGCGGCGGAGGATCGCGCGGAGCTCGTCCCGCGCCACGCGGACCCGGTCGAGCGTCGGCGCTTCTCCCAGGGTCCCCACCACGTGTGCGGCGTGGCGGGTCCACACCGGCAGCGGGTCGACGAGCGCGCGCCCCGCGAAGCTCCGCACCGGGTCGGCGAGCCACATCGACACCCCGGACTCGGTCGTGCGGGTGCTCACCAGCGACGCGTCGCGCAGCGCCTCGAGGTGGGTGAGCACGGTCCCCGAGCGGGGCGCGACGACCCCCTCGGCGTCTTCGATCCGGAACGGAGCGGCGAACGCGGAGCACTGAGCCAACACGTCGCGCGCGTCCTCCGACAGCAGCGCCCAGCTCCACGCCACCACCGCGTCGAGCGACTGATGGCGCGAGGCCCGCGTCGGGTCGGACAGCAGCTCGGGTCGGGCGACGAGCCGCTCGGCCAGCTGTGTCGGCGTCAGCAACGCCACCCGCGCCGCGGCGAGCTCGGAGGCGGGCGCGCGTGGTTCCTGATGCCGGATGTCGTGGGCCTGGATGTCGCCGCGGCGAGCGCGCGGATCCGCGCGCTCGGCTACGCGGGCAAGGACGTCGAGATCGCGTACCTCGATGACTGCACGCCCGGCATCGTCTGCAGGACGCATCAGGAAGCGTGGACGCGCACGCCGACGACGGCGGTGCAGGTGTTCTACGTGGGACGGGATCCGGTGCAGCAACCGCCGCCCGCGACGCCGCCGCCGGAACGCTGACGCCGACGTCGACCGACATGCCGAGTTGAG
>JBEBJC010001278.1:0-2261 GCA_040080105.1 Myxococcota bacterium | reverse complement strand
GGCCTCCCCCGCGCCCCGGCCACCCAGCACCACCAGCGATTCGACGACGTGCTCCATCGCGGTCTGCTGCGGGTCGAGCGCCGACAGCGCGTCTTGGGGCACGTACTGGTACCGCCCCCGCAGCGGCCGGCGGGCGCGCTCCGACATCGCGTGCCACGCCATCCCGTCCAACGAGACGGCGCCGCTGGTGATGGGCTCGAGGCCGAGGATGCACCGCGCGAGCGTGGTCTTGCCGGACCCGCTCTGGCCGACCAACGCGACGACCTCGCCCTCCCCGATCGAGAACGACACGTCCCGCACCGCCGGGACCTCGCGCGAGGGAGACCACGGCAGCGGCCCGTGGGCGCGGTACGTCTTGACCACCGATCGGACCTCGACCATCACCCGCCCCCGATCCGGACGATATCGTCGGCGATCCGCCGCACGGTGTCCATGTTGTGGGTGATCAACAGCAGCGCCACCCGCCGCTCCGAGGCGACCCGGAGCATCAGCTCGGTGACCACCCGCCGAAGCACTGGATCCAGGCCGGTCTCGGGCTCGTCGGCCACCAGGATCTTCGGGTCGGGGGCGATCGCGAGCGCCAGCGCCGCCCGCTGCGCCATCCCGCCCGACAGCTCCGACGGCAACAGCGCCGCAGCCCCGGGGGACAGCCCGACCTCGGCCAGGATCCGACCGACCTCGGCTGCGAGCTCGGTCGGCCGCTGGGGGCGCCGCGCGATCGCGAGCTGCAGGTGCCTGCCGACCGTGCGGCCCGGGTTGAGCGCGCTCGCCGCCGACTGGGGGGCGTAGGTCACGTAGCCGCCGCGCAGGCCGGCCATCGCCACCCCGAGGCGACGGTGGGCCTCCGGGTCTGCGCCGACCACCCCCGAGTACCGGTCCTCGGGGCCGAGCTCGGGGAACCGCAGGCTGCCCGACACGAGCCCTGGGACCACGTCGATCACCCCCATCACCGCCCGAGCGGTGAGCGACTTGCCGGACCCGGACGGGCCCACGAGCGCGGTGATCTTCCCTGCCCGCACCTCGAGCGAGACCCCCTCCACGAGGGCGCGCTCGGCGGTCCGGAGCGTGAGCGACTCGAGCGCCAGCAGCGTGCTCATCTCGGCCTCGCGGCGAGCCGCAGCGACGTCGACAGCAGCGCGACCGCCGCCACCAGCGCGAGGCCCAGCGCCAGCGCGTGCCACAGCTCGACCCCGAGCAGGGCGGTGTAGCCCTGGTACAGCAGCGTGGCCCACGAGAACGACGAGTCCGGGTGGGTGAACGACGGTTCGCTGCGTCGGAGCGCGAGGTACGACAGCCCGATCTCGAGGAACACCACCTGCATCAACACCTCCGCCGCCTGGCGGACCAGCACCGGGCGCAGGTTCAGCCACACGACGTGGTACAGGTGGATCCGGGTCGACGAGAACCCGTGCGCCCGGAGCGCCTCGACGAACCGCTCCCCGCCCAGGCGGCCCGCGGTGGCCGCCGCCTCGTCCATCGCGCCCGGAGCCGCGAGGAGCGCCCAGGTCAGCCCGATCGGCAGCAGCCCCTCCCATCCGCGCGGGAGGATCAGCGCCACAACCAGCACCACCACCAGCCGCGGCAGCGAGCCGACGAGCTCCATCACTCCGTGCAGCGCGCCGTCGAGCCAGGTGAAGCCCATGCAGCGCACGAGCCCGGCGATCGTGGCCAACAGCGCGACCACCGCGGCCGAGGCCAGCGCGGGCAGGGTGACGATCGCGGCGCCCTGCAGCGCGACCTCGTGCAGCCCGATCCCGCGGTCGTCGGTACCGAAGGGGGGCGCCTCCCACGGCAGGAGGTACGCCCGCGACGGCTCCGGCACCGACAGGAACTCGGGCGCGATCGCCGAGGCGCCCAGCAGGCCCGCCAGCAGGACCCCGGCCACCACGAGCCACCCTGTCCGGCTCATCCGGGCACGGCCGGGGCTCGGCGCACCCACAGGGCTACCCCGAGCTCGGTGGCGGCCTGCGCGAGCAACAGCGCGGCCGACGCCAAGGAGAACGCCCACGCGGCGGCGAGCACCACCCCGAAGTCCTGCCGGAGCGTGCCGTCGAACAGCAACTCGCCCAGGCCGGAGATCCCGAGGACCACCTCCACCACCACGGTACCGGACAAGATCTGGAGCGCGCGGGCCCGCACCTGGCCGGCCAGCGCCGGGAGCACGTTCGGCAGCGCGTTCGCGAGCGGAGACTCCCCGCGCAACACCGCCACGCCGATGTACCGCTGCCGGTACTCGTCTTCGAACGTGGTGCGGGTGCCGA
>JBEBJC010000220.1:0-10720 GCA_040080105.1 Myxococcota bacterium | reverse complement strand
CTCGTACACCAGGATCGGCGGGCGCTTCCGCTCGACCACGTCCTCGCTGATGATGCACTCCTTCACGTTCGTCTTCGACGGCAGGTCGTACATCGCGTCCAGCATGATCTCCTCGAGGATCCCGCGCAGCCCGCGCGCCCCGGCCTTTCGCTTCAGGGCCTCGCGCGCGATCAGGTTCAACGAGCCCTCGGTGAACTTCAGCTGCACGCCGTCCATCTCGAACAGCTTCTGGTACTGCTTCGACAGCGCGTTGCGCGGGCGCACCAGGATGTCGATCAGCGCCTTCTCGTCGAGCTGGTCGAGCGTGGCGACCACCGGGACGCGACCGATGAACTCCGGGATCATCCCGAACTTCATCATGTCCTCGGCCTCGACCTGAGCGAGCAGCTCGTCGGAGGTGTACCGCTTGCGGTTCTGCGACGCAGCGCCGAACCCGACCGCGTGTTGCCCGAGCCTCGCCTCTACGATCTTGTCTAGGCCCACGAACGCGCCACCGCAGATGAACAGGATGTTCGTGGTGTCGATCTGCAGGAAGTCCTGCTGCGGGTGCTTTCGTCCGCCCTTGGGCGGGACGTTCGCGACCGTGCCCTCGATGATCTTCAACAGCGCCTGCTGGACCCCTTCGCCGCTCACGTCGCGGGTGATCGACGGGTTCTCGCCCTTCCGCGCGATCTTGTCGATCTCGTCGACGTAGATGATCCCCTTGGTGGTCCGCTCGACGTTGTACTCGGCGTTCTGGAACAGGTTGAGGATGATGTTCTCTACGTCCTCTCCGACGTACCCGGCCTCCGTGAGGCTCGTGGCGTCGGCGATCGCGAACGGCACGTTCAGGTACTTGGCGAGCGTCTGCGCGAGCAGCGTCTTGCCCGAGCCCGTCGGCCCGATCAGCATGACGTTCGACTTCTGCAGCTCCACGTCGTCCATGCCGGCGCGGCTGTCGATCCGCTTGTAGTGGTTGTGCACCGCGACCGACAGGATCTTCTTCGCCCGATCCTGGCCCACGACGTACTCGTCGAGGAAGGTGTAGATGTCCTTCGGCTTCGGCACCACCCCCCGAGTGGAGTAGAAGTCCTCCCGCTCGTATTCCTCGGTGATGATGTCGTTGCACAGCTCGACGCACTCGTCGCAGATGTACACCGAGGGGCCAGCGATCAGCTTGCGCACTTCTTTCTGCGACTTGCCGCAGAACGAGCAGCACAAGTCCTTACCGCTCGGCGTCTTGCGCTTGCTGCGCTCGTCCATGCAGCGTTTCCTCCCGTCACCCGTGTCGATCGTATCAGCGGGCCTTGGTGCCGTCTTCGTTCGGGACGATGACCTCGTCGATGATCCCGTATTCCATGGCTTGGACCGCGGTCATGATGTTGTCTCGCTCGGTATCTTCCTTCACCCGCGCGATCGGCTGGCCCGTGTGCTTGGACAGCACCGTGTTCAGCGTGTCCTTCCACCGGAGGATCTCGCGGGCATGGATCTCGATGTCGGTCGCCTGGCCGCGGAACCCGCCGAGCGGCTGGTGGATCAACACCCGGCTGTTCGGCAGCGCCCGCCGCTTGCCCTTCGCGCCCGCCGCCAGCAACACCGCCGCCATCGAGGCCGCCTGGCCGACGCAGATCGTGGCCACGTCGGGCTGGATGAAGTGCATGGTGTCGTAGATCGCCATCCCGGCGGTGATCACGCCGCCCGGGCTGTTCAAGTACAGGAAGATCTCCTTCTCGGGGTCCTGGCTCGCCAGGTACAGCAGCTGCGCGATCACCACGTTCGCCACGTGGTCGTCGATCGCGGTGCCCAGGAACACGATCCGGTCGACGAGCAACCGGGACCACAGGTCCATGCCGCGCTCACCGCGGTGGGTCACCTCGGTCACCATCGGGATGTACGCGGACGGCGCGGGGATCGGCCCGGACGCGAGTCCGGGGTGGTACAGACGATCGGACATGGACTCCCTCGATGCGACCCAGACGCGGCCGCGCTCAGCTGTCCGTAACCACCACCCCCCTGCGCCGCGACCTGCCCGTTCGGGGCGCGCGAGCGAACCCGAGGGGTCAGTCGAGCGAGGTACCCGGCGCCATCCACGCGTTCGGGGCCTGGCGCAGCGTGAGCTCGGTACCCAGCGTGCGACCCCAAGCGTCTCGGGCCCGATCGTCGAACGCCGCCATCGTGCGGATGAACCGATCGCGGAGCGCCGCATCGACCAACGGCTCGGGGAGCAGCGGGTCCAACACGATGTCCTGGACTGCGCGGCCGCCGATCAGGAACGACTGGCGCGCGGCTTCGTCGACCGTCATCGCCGCGAATCGCTCGGACAGCGCGTCGAGCCGGGCGACGTGCTCGCGGTACCGACGGTCGAGGTCGAGGTCGTCCCACAACTTGCGCGCGGGCTCGTCGTGGGGGCCGAGCGAGTCGAGCCGGAACACCACCGCCTCGGGCTCGAGGCCGAGGGTCACGAGTCGGGTGCGGGCCGCGTCGACCCCGCCCACCAAGTTGTCGGGCCGTACGAGCAGCCCCTGGGCGAGCTCGCGCATCCCCACCATCTCGGTCGCGCGGTCGCGCCGGCGGGCGATGGTCTTGTCGGCCCGGGGGAGGGGGGCGGTGTGGACGCCGATCCAGTGGCCGTCCCACGGACGGATCCGCTGGAGAGCGTTGCGCCACCCGAACGCCTCGACGTACACGATGCTGTTCGGGTTGACCCGATAACTGCCGCGCTCGTGCGACTCGATGAGTCCCTTGGCCCGGAGTCGATGCAGCGCGACCCGGGTCCGGTTCTCGTCGATGTCGAACAAGCTCGCCGCGCGGATCAGGATCTGCACGGGCACGTCGCAGCGAAATGCCTGCAGCAGCGCCAACAGGAAGCTGCGGGGACTCGCGTCGTCGTTCTCGACTGGCGGGTGGACGATCAGCCGCGGGTCTCCTTCTTACGAGCGTCGATGGCGGTGAGCGCGCCCTTGCGGTTGCGCCCGGCGGTCTCGGCCTCGGTGAGGGCATCGAGCTGCGCGTCGAACGCGCCGGAGGCCAGGCGCTCCTTCAACGCATCGACCGAGCCTTCGAGCGGGTCGCTGGAGAGCGGCCCAGCCGGCGCGGCTGCGGACGGAGCGACCAGGTTCGCCCGCTCGAGCAGCCAGTCGAGGGTCTTCTCTTCGAGGATCCGCTCGCGGAGCTCGGCGGAGGCGTTCTCCTTCTGGAACCAGCCCTTCACCGCTTCGACCGTCTGGTTCCGCTCGGTGGCGAGCTGCTTGTACTTCGCCTCGATGTCGTCGTCGGTGACGGAGATGCCTTCCTTCTTCGCGACCCACTCGAGGATCAGCGCGGCCTTCGCGGCGAAGTGCGACCGCATCCGGAGGTCCTGGACCTGCGCCTCGTTGAACCCGATCGTGCGGGGATCGCGGCCCGAGCGGAGGGACTGCTGCAGCTTCAGCTCGTCCATCAGCATCTTCAGGCTCTGCTCGACCATCGACGCCGGAACCTCGAACGGGTTCTTGGCGATGATCACCTCGAGCAGGTTGGCGCGGGCCTGGTTCCGGGCCATCTCGTCGCGGGCCTGGCGGATCTGCGCCTCGATCGCGGTGCGCATACCGGCGGCGCCGCCTTCGTAGCCGAGCTCGGTCGCGAGCGCATCGTCGAGCTCGGGCACCTTGTACGACTGGATGGCCAGCACCTTGAAGGTGACCTCCGCCTCGCGCCCGGCGACCGCGGGGGTCCGCGCGTCGGCGCCGAAGGTGACGGTGCCCGACGCCTCGACGCCGGCCTCGGCGCCGATGACCAACGACTCGACGCCCGGGTAGTACGGGTCGCCGTCGGTCCGGATCATGGTGCCGGGCTCGCGGGCGAGCTCCTCGTCGCCCGCGCGGGCCACGAGCTCGATCAGCGCCATGTCACCCTTCGCGACGGGGCGGCCGGTGGCCTCCTCGAGGCGAGCGCGGCCCTCGAGGCGCGCCTTCACCGACCGGTCCACGTCGGCCGGTTCGACCGAGACCTCGGGGTAGACCACGTCTACGCCGGTCCAGGTGGCCAGGTCGATCTCCGGCCGAACGTCGACCGTGATGGTGAACTTGAACCCGGACTGGTCGATGACCGGCGAGCTGTCGGCCAGGTTCGGCTGGCCCACGGGCTGGATGTTGTTCGACGCGAGCGCCGTGCGGTACGACTGCTGGATCAGGTCGTTCGCGACGTCGGCCTCGATCTGCGGCCCGTACCGCCCCTCGAGCACGCGGCGCGGGGCCTTCCCCGGCCGGAACCCCGGCATCCGGACCCGCCCGGCGAGGCGCTTGTACGCGGCCTCGAGCTGGGTTTGGACCTGATCGGGCGGCACGACGAACGCGAGCTGCTTCTGGAACGAACCCACCGTCGTCACGTCAACCTTCATGTCCGCCTCGAAGTGTCGGTCCGGCCGGTTCTGGATGCGAGAAGGGGGACTCGAACCCCCACGGGGCCAGCCCACCGGATCCTAAGTCCGGCGCGTCTACCGATTCCGCCATTCTCGCTGGTGGCCGGCCGGCCTCTACCGAACGATGCCGGCGGAGGGTCCCCGCCGAGCCATTGATGAGCAGCCACGCGCTGCGGGCGGGGCCTGCCGCGCGTGAGCTGGTGTCTGAGAGAGAGTGTGGGCCCACCAGGAATCGAACCTGGAACCGACGGATTAAGAGTCCGGCGCTCTACCAATTGAGCTATAGGCCCGAGAGTCCATGAAAAAGACGCCGCGGAGGGTGGATGATGGGACTTGAACCCACGACCCCCGGATCCACAATCCGGTGCTCTAACCAACTGAGCTACACCCACCGTGCACGGGTCGATTAACGGATCTGTGGACGTTGACAAGGTGCGGGCGACACCGTTTGAGGATTGTGGGCCAGATCAGTATGTTGTCGTGGGGTTCCACCCTCTGCGGGTGTCCCCGTGGCCCGGATCTGCCGGCCCCGGCCGAGCGGGAGGAGGCGATCGCGCGGATCGCCGCGTACCGAACGTTCGCGTTGGCGCCGGCGCGGACCCCACCGCCGTCGCTCGACGTCGAACGGGTGGAGATCAGCGACGGTTCGGTCCGCGCGACCCTGTGGGTGGTCCGCCCCGAGGCCGCAGGGTGGAACACGTGGACCGACGGGGGGCCTCGGCTGTTCAACAACCGCGGCGCGCTGTTGTTCGAGCTCGACGTGCGGGGGCCCGGACCGCTGGGGTGGCTGCCCGAGGGCGCAGTGCTCGAGATCAACGACGGCCGCACCGTGCTCGGGGCAGCGTCGTCCGCCGAGGTGTTGCTGGGCGATCTGCTGTTTCACGCGCTGCTGGAGGAGCGGTGGGCGATCGACGGTGACCTCGTCGCGCGAACCCGCGGCGCGGGTCCGTTCCGCGGGGCGTACCTCCCGCCCGTCGCCGACGGTCCCCTGCGGGGGGTGGTCGCGTTCCCGCTGCCCCCGGGCGAGACCGATCTGCACGTGGTCGCGCTCCGGCTCACGCTCCCGGTGGTCGCTGCGGATGGTGACCACGAGCTCGTGTGGGTGATCGAGTGAGCCCGAGTTCCGCAGGACGGAGTCCGAGGACCAACAATTCCGCAGGACGGAGTCCGAGGACCAACAATTCCGCAGGACGGAGTCCGAGGACCAACAATTCCGCAGGACGGAGTCCGAGGACCAACAACTACAGCGCGACGTACAGCGCGAGCACCGCCGCCGCGAACGCGAGCACCAGCACCGCGAGCCACGCCGCGAAGGCGTAGCGGCGGGCGAGGTCCACCGGCCGGTCGGCTCGGCCCCGGAACAGCCCTTCGGGCAGCCGGACCGGCTTGACCACGGCCCCCGGTGGCGGGCCCACGTGCACCGGGAGGATGCCGTGTTCGGACACGGGTCCGCGGCTCGGCGGGGGCTCGCCGTCGAGCGACACCGCGGTCACGTCGTCGGGGTCGGTAGAGGCGTAGGTCGCCTCCTCGGTCGGCTCGGGACCCGCCACCGGCGGCTGGGTGCTGGTCACGATCTCCACCGAGGGCTCGACGGACGCCGACGACGGCACCGCGGCGGTCCGACGCAGCTCGGGCACCCGCCGCGCCGCGACCACCGACAGGTCGAGGCCGGGGCACGACGCCGCGAGCTCGCGCAGCGCGGGGCCGACCCGGGACAGGGGCGGCCGTTGGTCGGCGTCCCACGCCAACATCCCGACGAGCCAGTCCCGGTACCGCTCGGTGAACACGGGGCCCGGGCGGCTCATCACCCGGATCAGGAGGCGGCGGAGCGCGAGGTCGTGGGAAGACCGGTCGGTGGCCACGGTCGGCGGCGCCCCGGTGAGCAGCTCGGCCAGCAGCACGCCGAGGCGCCACACCACCGCGGTGGAGTCCTCCTCTCCCCGGGGGGGCCGGTGGGCCGGCGCGCGCGCGAACGGCGACACGAACCCCGAGACGTACACCGTCCCGCTGGCCGACACGAGCACGTCGTCGCCGCCGGTCCCCGGGTGGAGCCGGCCCGACGCCGCGAGCGGCTCCAACACGTCGGACACCGCGGCCACGAGCTCCGCCGCGACGCGGTGGCTCCACACGTCGCCGCCGAACAGGTGGGGAGCCGAAACGGCCCCCACGTCGTCGTACAACCAGGCGGCCCGCTGGGGGCTCGGCACGCCCCACCGGGTGGAGGTGGTGGTGACGGGCTCGACCGCGACCAGTGGCAGCACACCCTGCTGCGTGGTGCGGACCCACGGGGCGGCCCTCGTCCGGGCCCGCTGGAGCGCGGCGGCGTCGCTGAGCTCCGGACCGAGCACTGCGGCGACCGGACGGGGCTGGCCGTCCGGATCGTACGTCGCGAGGCGCACCCCTTCGCTCCACCATGGGCACGGGCCGAGGATCTCCAGCGCCGCCAAACCTGCTCCTCCGGTTCGAGGATACCGCACGGACGGGCCGACCGCCCGTCTCGGCTCCGCCCAGGGTGACGCGGACGAGGGCGGCGGGATACCGAGGCCCCTCCGGAGGCTCTGTTGAACGACTTCCTGCAGCGGCTGGGCATCGGCCCGGTCAACCACGGCGCAGCCACCACCGGCGGGTTCGTCGAGACCACCGGCCGCGAGATCGAGGTGAACAGCCCGATCGACGGCCAGAGGATCGCGAAGGTCAAGCTCGCGACCGCCGACGAGTACGAGCGGGTCGTGTCCGAGTCGGTGCGGGTGTTCGCCGAGTGGCGGTCGGTCCCGGCGCCGAAGCGCGGAGAGATGTTGCGCGAGGTGGGCGACGCCCTGCGCGCGGTCAAGGACGACCTCGGTCGCCTCATCTCGCTCGAGGTCGGCAAGATCTTGTCCGAGGGCCTGGGCGAAGTCCAGGAGTCGGTCGACATGGCCGACCTGTGCGTGGGCATGGCGCGGCAGCTGTACGGCCTGTCGATGCACAGCGAGCGCCCCGGCCACCGGATGTACGAGCAGTGGCACCCGCTCGGCCCGGTCGGCGTGATCACCGCGTTCAACTTCCCGAACGCGGTGTGGGCGTGGAACGCGATGGTGGCGGCGGCGGCCGGAGACACGGTGGTGTGGAAGCCGTCGCTGAAGGCGCCGCTGACCGCGATCGCCACCCACCGGGTCTGCGACGCCGTGTTCGCGAAGCACGGGTGGGGCGGGGTGTTCGGCCTGGTGATCGGCGACGACGCGGTGGTGGGCGACGCGATGATCCGCGACCCGCGGATCCCGCTGATCTCCGCCACGGGTTCGGTGCGCATGGGCCGCCACGTCGGCCAGGTGGTCGCCGGGCGGCTCGGCCGGAGCCTGCTGGAGCTGGGCGGGAACAACGCGATCATCGTGAACCAGGACGCCGACCTCGACCTGGCCCTGCGGGCGATCGTGTTCGCGGCGTGTGGCACCGCCGGGCAGCGGTGCACCACCACCCGCCGGCTGTTCGTGCACGAGTCGATCGCGTCCACCCTCACCGAGCGGTTGGTGCGGGCGTACCGGTCGATCCCGATCGGGGATCCGCTGCAGGCCGGCACGCTGATGGGCCCGCTGATCGACGGCCTGGCGGTCGACCAGTACGAGGTGGCGATCGCCACTGCCAAGGCCCAAGGGGGCGAGGTGTTGTGCGGCGGCAACCGGATCGCGCGGCCGGGTCACTACGTCGAGCCGACGATCATCGCCGCTCGACCGGACATGCCGATCTGCAAGGAAGAGACGTTCGCGCCGATCCTGTACGTGTTCCGGTACTCCGACCTCGGCGAGGCGATCCGGGCGCAGAACGACGTCCCGCAGGGCCTGTCGTCCGCGTTGTTCACCGATTCGTTCCGCGCGGCGGAGCGGTTCTTGTCGGCCGGGGGGTCGGACTGTGGGATCGCGAACGTGAACATCGGCACGTCGGGCGCCGAGATCGGCGGGGCGTTCGGGGGCGAGAAGGAGACGGGCGGCGGCCGCGAGGCGGGGTCGGACTCGTGGAAGGCGTACATGCGGCGCCAGACCTGCACGCTGAACTGGAGCAACAGCCTGCCGCTCGCCCAGGGCGTGAAGTTCGATCTGTAGGCGAGGTGATCGAGCTCGAGCGACACGTGGCGGCCCTCGCCGCCTGTCGGAGCTGCCCGTCGATGGTGGGCACGCCGGTGGCACCCCCGCCGGTGGTGTCGCGGATCTACCTGGTCGGCCAGGCGCCGGGACCGCGCGAGGCGTCGCTCGGGCGCCCGTTCGCGTGGACCGCCGGCCGAACGTTGTTCTCGTGGTTCGCCACGCTCGGTGTCGACGAAGCCACGTTCCGCGAGCGGGTGTTCATGGCCGCCACCTGCCGGTGTTTCCCCGGGAAGGCCTCGTCGGGTGGAGACAGGGTGCCGTCGGCGGTCGAGATCGCCGCGTGCTCCCGCTGGCGTGACCGCGAGCTCGAGCTGCTGGAGCCGGAGCTGATCGTGCCCATCGGTCGGCTCGCGATCTCGCTGTTCCTGGGCGACGCGCCGCTGACCGAGGCGATCGGCGCGGTCTCGCGCTGGCAGGGGAGGGACGTGATCGCGCTGCCCCACCCGTCGGGGGTGTCGACCTGGTTCAAGCGCGAACCCGGCAAGGCCCTCACCCGTCGCGCGCTCGAGCACCTCGGGGCCCACCCGACCTGGGTGCGGACGTTCACCGGACCAGCGTGACCGTCCCTTGGGGCACCGCGCTCCAGCTGGTGCTCGCCCCGTCGGGCCAGGTCACCTCGACCTCCACCGGATCGTGGTGATCGCCGAGTCCGAAGTGCACCACCGGCGGGCGTCCCACCAGGTACGACGGGTGCGCGGACACCCACCCGGTCTTCGGGTCACCCGCGCCGCGGACCACCACCCGCGCGCCGACCGCCCACCGGTTCGACGACAGGGGTTGGTCGAGCGCGACGATCAACGACCCGCGGTCTTCCGAGCCGACGTTGCGCCACAACACCGGGAGCTCGGCCGACCCGATGCCGAGCACGTCGAGGTCGCCGTCGCCGTCGGCGTCGAACGGGACGACCCCGCGCCCGATGCCTTTGCGGACGTAGCCGACCTCGCAGGTGCGCTCCTCGAACCGGCCTGCGCCGACCCCGCGCCAGAATCGACCGGTCTGGTCGTCGAACGCGTCGTACGGCATCCCGCCGGCGAGGATCAGGTCCTGCACGCCGTCCTGGTCCTGGTCGAACATCGCCGCCCCCCACCCCCACTGGCCCTCGCGGACCCTGGCGTAGTCGGTGGCGTCGAGGAACCCGCCGGCGCCGTCGTCGAACAACATCCGGTTCCCCTCGCACCACCACCCGGCGGTGGTGCAGACGGGCTCCTCCCAGATCGCGCTCAAGAACCAGTCGGGGTCGCCGTCGCCGTCCGCGTCGGCCAGGTCGGCCCCCATCGCGTTCCCGGTGGCGAACGGCAACTCCGGCTCGAGGGTGAACTGGCCGCCCTCGTTCGTCGCGACCCCGGACAGGCCCCAGTCCGACGCGACGTACAGGTCGAGGTCCCCGTCGCGATCGCGGTCGGCGAACGCCCCTCCGAACGGCGCCCGCTCCCACAGCGCGTCCAGGCCGGAGGTGAGGGTGCCGTCGGTGAAGAACCCTTCTCCGTCGTTGAGCAGCAGCCGGGTCCGGTCGCGGGTCCCGAGCAGCGGCTTCTCGGTCCAACCCGCCACGAACAGGTCGAGGTCTCCGTCGCCCTCGACGTCGGCCGCGGTCACGCCGAACTGGTCCGAGCACTCGGGCCGCGGGTCGAGCCCGGCCCCGCGCAGCTCGGTCTCGTCGGCGAACCGGCCGGTGCCGTCGTTGACGTACAGCAGGTTCGGGGCGGCCCCGATCCGGCTCACGTACAGGTCGAGGTCGCGGTCGCCGTCGATGTCGACGAACAGCGCCCCGTTCGACGGATCCCACGAGCCGGGGAACCCCGGGTCGACGGTGAACGACCCGGCGCCGTCGTTGAGCAGCAGCTGGTCGAAGTCGTACAGCTTCGACCGGAACAGGTCGAGGTCCCCGTCGCCGTCCACGTCACCCACCGCGCCCCCGCCGCCGAGGGCCTCGTGGATACACGGGTGGTCGACGCCGTTCCACGCGACTCCCACATCGTCGAAGCCCGCCTCGGCGGACCGGTCTTCCAGCCGCCGGGACTCGAGCGGTCGGTTCAGCGCGGGATCGGCGTCGTCACAGTCTCCCCCGCGCTCCTCGTGGTCGGGCGGGCGGTCGCACGCCCACACTTCGGTGGCGCCGCCGAGGCCGTCACCGTCGGCGTCGAGGTACCAACGCGACGGGGTGCACCCCTCGACGCCGGTCTCGCTGGTCGGCGCGGGGGTCGTGGGGACGACCGGCGGCGAG
>JBEBJC010001277.1:0-2266 GCA_040080105.1 Myxococcota bacterium | reverse complement strand
GGTGCCCGCGGGCACCTACCGGTTCGAGATCACCGCCCCCGACGCGTCGGGCACCCCGATCGAGGTCGAGGAGCGGATCGTCGGCACGATCGACGAGATGGACTACAGCACCGGGTCGCCGATGCCGGCGATCGACGGTGTGCCGGTCGACATCGCGGACATCCTGACCCTCACCGCGGGGGAGCCGTGAACGTCGGACGCCTCGGGGGGCTGCCCGCGGCCTCCCCGTCGACGCCCCAGGCGGACCCGCGCGACGCCGGGTTCGCGACGTCGCTCGAGCGGCTGCTCGACCCTGCCCCGCCGACCCCGAAGCCGCCCGAGGGCGAGCCCGGAGACGGCGGGATCAAGTTCTCCCGCCACGCCGCCGCCCGCCTGCGCAGCCGCAACGTGGTGGTCGGCGGACCCGAGCTCGCGGCGCTCGGGCACGCGGTCGACCGGCTGCAGGAGCGCGGCGCGCGGGAGTCGCTGGTGCTGCTCGGCGACAACGCGTTCGTGGTCGGCGTGCCGACCCGCACCGTGATCACGGCCATGCCCCGCTCCGAGGCGCTCGGCACCGTGTTCACCAACATCGACTCGACGTATTTGGCAAGTGTGTGATCCCCCTGGGGCCGGACCGAGGACCGAGATTCCGAGGGGGCCCCCGTTCCGCGGCGCAGAGAAGCCCGCACCCGACTCGAACCCAGGAGCCATCTTGTCTCTGTTCAACACCCTGAACACCGGCGCCTCCGGAATGGGCGCCAGCAGCACCACCCTGTCGGTGATCGGCGACAACATCGCGAACATCGGCACCGTCGGGTTCAAAGGCTCGGCCGCCACGTTCGCCGACGCGTTCCCGAACGTGGTCGGCGGCCTCGGTGGGCTGTCCCAGATCGGCAACGGCGCGATGGTCGGCGACGTGGCAATCGACTACGCCCAGGGCAACCTGAACCAGAGCGGCTCCGCGCTCGACGTGGCGATCCTCGGCTCCGGGTTCTTCCAGGTGTCCGGCGGCGACGGTGAGATGTACTACACCCGCGACGGGTCGTTCCACCTCGACGCGGACAGCTTCGTGGTGAACTCGGCCGGGATGCGGCTGCAGGGGTACCCGGCGATCGACGGGACCGTGACCAGCGCTCTCGGCGACCTGCAGATCGACGGCGGGGAGATCCCGCAGCAGGCCACCACCGAGGTGGTGTTGTCGGCCACGCTGTCGGCCGAGGCCGACTTCACCGACGAGCCGCTCGACGCGCTCCGCGCCGCCACCCCGCTCGACGGCACCGCCGGCGCGCCGACGCTCGAGCAGCTGTCACAGGCGGCGGACTTCTCCACCTCGGTCACCGTGTACGACTCGCTCGGCAAGCCGCACGACGTGACGCTGTTCTTCGAGCGCGACTCGGCCTCGCCCGACACCTGGAACACCTACGCGGTCGTCGACGGCGGCCAGGTCGACACGGACGGCGACGGTCTGCCGAACGGCACGCCCGGCTCGGCGTTCGAGATCGGGACCGGCTCGGTCACGTTCGACACCGACGGCAACCTCGTGTCGACCACCGGGATCACGCCTACCGCCGGGTGGACGTTCCCCGGGACCGACCCGCTCGCGGCGAACTTCGCGTTCGGGTTGGACGCAGCGGGCAACGCGACCGAGGGCGAGCTCCGGATGGGCGGCACCACGTCGTACCTCACCAGCATCGCGCAGGACGGCCGCTCGTCCGGCACGCTGGATGGGCTGCGGGTGGAGGCCGACGGCACGCTGATCGGCACCTACAGCAACGGCGAGGAGCAGGCGCTCGGGCAGCTCGCGACCGCGACGTTCGCGTCGAACGCCGGGCTCGATCGGGTGGGCGGCAACTTGTACCGCGCCAACGCGAACTCGGGCGACCCCGCGATGGGTGTCGCCGGCTCCGGCGGCCGCGGGACGGTCGCCGGCTACGCGCTCGAGGGCAGCAACGTCGAGCTCGAGGAGCAGTTCGTTCACATGATCCAAGCCCAGCGGTCGTACCAGGCCAACACCGGGGTGATCTCCACCGCCGACGAGGCTCTGCAGCAGCTGATCAACCTCGTCTAGCCGTCACCAGAGAGAGGAGGGACCCGATGTCCGATGCGCCCGAGGAGAAGGCCCCAGCCAAGGGCGGCCGAATGAAGCTGATCGCTGCCGGGGTGGTCGCGCTGCTGCTGGGCGGCGGCGGCGGCGCCGGCGCGATGTACTTCCTCGGAGGGTCACCCGAGCCCCCGAAGGTGGCCGAGGGGGAGGAGGGCCACGGAGAGGAAGGGGCCGCCGAAGGAG